>WTHD01000254.1 GCA_011523265.1 Candidatus Binatota bacterium | reverse complement strand
ATGGACGGGGCAGAAAAAGAGTTCAAACATGTTGAAGCAATCATCAGCTCCATGACAAAAGAAGAGCGTCGGAAGCCGGAGCTCCTGAACGGCAGCCGCCGCAAACGGATTGCCAAGGGCAGCGGTACCTCGGTGGTTGCAGTCAATCGGTTTCTCAAGCAATATCTCGAAGCGAAAAAGATGATGAGGAGGCTTTCCGGGGCCGGCGGAGGAAAGAAAATGAAGAAACGCCTTTCCCTCCCGGCCTGGGGACACTGAAAAACTATGGTAAAAATTCGACTGGCTCGCCACGGGGCGAAGAAGCGCCCCTTCTATCGTATTGTTGCTGCGGACTCACGCTCGCCACGGAACGGGAGGTTTCTCGAACGGCTCGGCTCGTATGATCCGACTCAGGACCCGGCGCTGATCGAGATTAAGCAGGACCGGCTGGCAGAATGGCTGAAGAACGGAGCTCAGCCGACCGAGACGGTTGCTCAACTCATCAAAAAGGTAAGGCGCGCACAGGAAGCCTGACTCTGGGGCACGGGGAGAAGACTATGAAAGATCTTGTTGCATACCTCGCCAAGGCGCTGGTGAACAACCCGGATGAAGTTGAGGTCTCAGAAATCCAAGGAGAAACCGCGGCCATCCTTGAGCTTCGCGTGGCCAAGGAAGACCTGGGCCGAATCATCGGCAAACAGGGGCGTACGGCGAAGTCGATCCGGACCCTGCTCAATGCGGCGGCTTCCCGTACAAACCGCAAAGTTGTCCTTGAGATTGTCGAAGAAAAATAGTCGCCCGAGCCCAGCCACACGGATTGAACTTGGTCGTGTGGTCAATACGCATGGTGTTCGGGGAGAGGTTCGCTTCCTCCCCCACTCTTCCCCCTGCCCGACGTTACGGCCCGGCCTGCGGGTCACGCTGCGAAAGACGGACGCCTCGGAAGAGGGATTCGAACTGAGACAGGTCCGGCCGCACGCATCTTGTCTCCTCTTGAAGTTTGTCGGGGTAGAGTCTCGCAATCGGGCCGAGGCGCTCCGCGGGTCGAGCCTGTTTGTGGACGAGACAGACTTACCCCACCTTCAGGCGGGTGAGTTCTACCACTACCAGGTGATCGGACTGCCTATCCGAACTCTGAC
Organism: Candidatus Binatota bacterium; assembly: GCA_011523265.1. Classification (GTDB taxonomy): domain Bacteria; phylum Desulfobacterota; class Binatia; order Bin18; family Bin18; genus Bin18. The sequence continues at coordinate 7,974 of WTHD01000254.1, read as the reverse complement.
GCGAGAATCCATCGGGACTATTGCGGAGGTTCTTACGACCCCGGGCCATGATGTCTTCGTGGTGCGGAATGGAGCAAAAGAATACCTGATCCCGGTTGTTGAAGAGGTGATACGGACGATCGCCATCGAAGATCGCCAGGTCATTATCGACCCGCCCGAAGGATTGCTCGAAAATGAGTAAACGTATCCAGCCTTGATAAATGATTGGGGGACACGTTTACTCATTATAGCCATATGCAGTTTCACATTATTACCATTTTCCCGGAGTGGTTTACCTCGCCGCTGGCGACCGGCTTGTTACAGAAAGCCCAGGACAAGGCTATCCTCTCGTTTCGCGTGCACAATCTGCGTGACTATGCACCGGGCAAACATCGCTCAACGGACGATACACCCTATGGCGGGGGCTGGGGCATGGTGATGACCCCAGAGCCCCTGGTCAATGCGCTCGAAGCGGTGAGCACGCCCCTCAACAATCCGAGACGGATTTTCCTCTCTCCCCAAGGACGGCCGCTTTCCCAGACCAAAACGGCCGAGCTGACGGCCTACGAAGCGCTGGTCCTGGTGTGTGGCCGTTATGAAGGGGTAGACGAACGGGTTCTGGCCTTTGTTGATGAGGAGATTTCCATTGGAGACTATATTGTCAGCGGGGGAGAAGTGGCTGCCCTCGTATTGATCGACGCCGTTGCCCGACTCATTCCGGGTGTGGTCGGGCGGAAAGAATCGACCGAAGACGAGTCTTTTAGTACGGGGCTGCTCGAATATCCGCAGTATACCCGGCCGGAAGAGTTCCGCGGGATGTCGGTTCCAGACGTGCTGTTATCCGGCCATCATGCAGACATCACCCGGTGGCGACGTAGACAGTCGCTTATTCGGACCCGCACACGTCGGCCGGATCTGCTCAAAAAGGCTGACCTGAGCCCCGAAGAACGACGCTGGCTCACGCAGATGGATGATACGGACACATAGCAACCCAGCCCGGTCTGCACCACACAGCGAAGGCGCTTATGGCCGACGTCTATATCGCACTGATTCATCACCCCGTGTACGACAAAACGCAGAAAGTCGTGACCACTTCCATTACCAATATGGATATTCACGATATTGCCCGGTCGGCTTTAACCTACGGAGTAAAACGGTATTTCGTGGTCCATCCGGTCCGGGCGCTTCAGGCCCTGGCGGAGAAAATCCTTGACCATTGGCAGAGCGGACATGGCAGCGTGTATAACACGACCCGCAGGGACGCTCTGTCCATTGTCTCTTTGGCTGACTCGCTTGAGGAGGTTCGGGCGGTCATTACCCGGAGCACAGGTCAACCGCCGCGCGTCATTGCGACATCGGCAAAGGGCGGGGAAGATCGTCTGAGTTTTGTTGACCTGCGTGAAAGTCTGCAACACGAGCAGTGCCCCATCCTCCTGCTTTTGGGGACCGGCTGGGGGCTGACACAAGAGGTGTTTGCCCAGGCAGAGGCAATTCTTGAGCCAATTCAAGGGTGTGGAGCGTATAACCATCTGTCCGTGCGTGCGGCCGCGGCCATTATGCTGGACCGCCTGCTGGGAACGCCGTCTTGACCGTCTGCCAGCAGCAGGGTAGTACAAAAAGAGCAGTAAGCCCTCGCCGTCCGTACTCAGCAAACACACGGCTTTACTGCACCTCTCTGTCTCAGGTGAGGCATAACTTTATCGTTCGTCTCACCTGCCGCACAGTGTACGCAAAGACCGCAGAGGAGAATAGCGTCATGAGCAACCTACTTGCCGCCATTGAGGCCAAACAGCAGAAGACCGATATTCCGGATTTTAAGGCTGGGGATACCGTTCGCGTCCATGCCAAGATTATTGAGGGTGACAAAGAGCGGGTTCAGGTCTTTGAGGGAGCGGTTATCAGCCGCTCGAACGGCAAGGGCAACCGGGCGACTTTTACGGTTCGGAAAGTATCCTACGGGGTCGGGGTCGAGCGTATTTTCCCCTTGCACTCCCCGCGCATTGAGAAGATCGAAGTCATCGCTCGGGGGAGGGTCCGGCGGGCCAAGCTCTACTATCTGCGTCAACGCTCCGGTAAGGCGGCCCGTATCAAAGGCACCCGTCTCCAAACGCCCGAGGTCGGCGCGACGAGCGAGGTCATTGCCCTGGCTGAAAAAGCGCAGACACCGGACCAGTCCGAAGAAGCCGAGGAATAATCCTTGCCCGTGGCGGGCCTGCGCGTGTCCGCCGGTCTGTCTATTCCGCGCCGCCAGGTGGCGCCTGGGTCTGCGCCTGGCGAACGCGTCGCTGCCACCAGACCAGTCCGCCCGTTACGAGGCCGAGCAGCCAGACCGTTGCATGGCCATACTCCGGTGTTGCATACAGAATCAGCTCGTCAAACCGACCGATGAGCAGCGACATCCGCGCCATAACAGTATAGCCGAAGGCCGCACCGAAGGAGATCATCAGAAAATACATCCCAAGGCGGGCCACGCGACGCACGTTCCCCGTATGTTCAAGGGAAAAGAAAAAATAGACGAGGACACTGACAACGCCAATCAGGATGAGGGCGGTGTTCAGTTCGGCCAGGCCGAAGCTTACCCCTGTGGGACCGGTCGCAACGAGGGGCTTCAGGGTCCCCTGGATCTGCTGTAGCACGAACGAGGAGAGCAGGCGTGGAATCGCGACCCCTGAGCTTACGCCTAAAATAAAGGCAAACGCCAGACGACTGGTCCAGGCGAGACGGGGCAAAAACCGCGCGAGCATCAACAGGCCGAGGACGAGTGGGATGACCAGACGCCATTCGTGCTGCTCGACAAGCGGTACGGCCAGCTTTTTGAGCATGACCTCATGATAGGTAATGACCAGCAGATAGCCGACCGACGCACCGACAAAGATGTGCTCGCCCAGCTTAAAAAACGGATTATCCCGGTACAGAAACGAATAGATACACAGGCTTAAACCCGCGGCCACCCAGGCCCCACACAGCGTCTCAGGACTCATACGCACCCTCGGGAGTAAACGTGTCCGGCGTCTGTATGTCTGGTGGAGAGCACGTTCACTCTTTTCTCCCGCTCAGCAGGTAGCAGAGGTTGCAGACGATGATCAGACCGATAATCAGAAAATGGGTGGCCGACTGTGCGTCCATGCCCGCGGTCGCCTTGCCGGTCTGATTGAGGAGGGTTTCATATTCGGCCGCACCACGGAGTCCGCCGAGCAGGCCATTGATTTGTCCGGTTTGCAGCAAGGGATAAAACTTGGGGGCGCTGACCGCGGTACAGCCCCCGCCCAGCTCAAAACCATATTTTTCCTTGCCGTAGACATACCAGGTGTCGAGGCCGGGAAAGCCGGCGCTGAGACTGATGGCGTAGTCAATATCGCGCAAGCTGCGGACCCCTGCGAGCACGGGCAGCGTCTCGGTTTTTCGGCCTGCGTAGTCGGTCGGAAAGGCGTTGGTCAGACTCTGCCCCAGACTGATAATGGCATTGGCTTCTCCAGGCCCATATCCGAGGAAGACGTAGTCCTTCCCGTCTGTCTTTCCGGCCTCCTCGGCGCCGTTCGTGACTGCGGACTCCGCCATACTCGTGCCCGCCGGCCACAGGGTCAGGGCCACAACGCGCAGGTTTCTGGCAAAAGCGTGGCGGAGGAGAGAAACGGTCATGGGGTCGAGTTCGGGCTTTGAGGCGGGGTCGTAATCCAGCGACAAGAGCACCACCGAGCGTTCGGGCAGGCGCTCCAGCGTGTCGTAGAGCTGCCGCGTTTCCGGCGAAATACGGACGGGCAGACCAAGCGGGTAGAGCAGCGGCAGCAAGGTCACCACACTCATCAACACAAAGATGAAACGCCGGTCCAATTGCAACAGACGAGCGGCAAACTTACGCACCGTCACCTCCGCCCAGATAGGCGCGCTCGATCCCAAAAATGATTTTGATCGAGGTGGCAATGGCGCCCAAGCTGACGCCAATCAGAATCCCGCGCTGTGCCGCCGTGTTCGGCACAGTCATAATCCAGTCGGCAAGCGCACCGACTCCAGGCAGCAGCGATTCACCCAGGGGCACTCGGCCCGCCATCACCAGGACTGCCGCGCTGAGCAGAATCGTCGCCTCAAGCGTGCGCGCCCGAAAGGCCCGGTAGGCCGCGGACGCGACAAAAAAAGCCAAGAGCGAGAACATCGTTCCCTGAAGCGCAACCAGGACATAGTCGTACAGCCAGCCAAAAAACGTTCCCTCGGCTTTTCCCTCAGCCCACAGCCCGGCCCCGAACACGGTCAGCATCGACACAAACAGCACGGCACTATAGCCCCAGCCTGATTCCTGGCGCGCGATTTTTTGGTAGTGGGCTGACAGCAAGCTTACGACGCCAAGCACGATGGCGAATCCGGCAATAATTTGACTCCAGAGCGAAATTTCCTGCAAAAAGTTCTCTGAGGCAGGATGGGGCACATAGTATTGCAGAACCAGCGCCAGCCCGAACACAAACGTGATCAAGAGGGGTAGGATCTGTTGCCAGAAACGCATATTCCTCAAAGAGTAAACGTGTCCTCCATTAGACATGCAGATGCTGGATACGTTTACTCTTTCTCTCCAAATCTAGCGAAAATCGTGAAATATCTGCACGGCCGTCTCCCAGACGGTCACGTCAGTCACCTCGCCGAGGGTGAGCAGTCCTGTTCCCACCACCAGACCGACGAGCAAGAATCCTTTTCCCAAGTCCTGGCCACGAAGCGTGCCGACCAGCGCGGGGTCGCGTGAGAGATACGCGCTGGCGGCGTACAGCTCCTCGCCGATCAGGGTATAATCACACGTCGCCACAAAAAACGGCAACTGGTGCTCGGCATCCGTCCCGGCGATCTGCATCGCGCCGGTTGCGGCGCCGGTCTCGGCTAACAGCAGCGACTCCGCGTAGTAATAGCCAATAAAAAAATTCGCGACGGGCCGCTCGCGCAGCATGATGCCGTCAACCGCCGCGGTATACGCAAACTGGTCGGCGGCAATAAAAAAATTGCTCTTGTCCGCATAGGCGTCCGGCCGACCAGCCGTCCGGTAGGCGTCTTTAACCATGTCCTGGGCAATGGCCATGACAATGGGCGAGCGGTGCGGGACGGTGAGGGCGGTCCCGGACGTGGCCGACCGCTTCGCCACCTCACCCAGCAGAACGGTGGCCGCAATCGTCGACATATTGGACGCGTCGCCGCGGCCGGTTAACTCGCCACTGCCGGTCAGGTAGAGAATCGGACGGCCCGTTTCCGCTGCCCGGCCAATCGCCTCTTCAATTGCGTCAATGCCGGGAATACGGCGCAGAAAAAACGTGGGCTGCGTCCGGGCCGAGCGAATCGAGAGCAGGACGACCGCACCGAAGGTGAGCATGAAGAGAAAATTATTGAGCTTGGCCCACTGAAACCAGTTCGGCTGAGGCACGGCGGAGAACACCGGACTCTCGAATTGCTCGTCTCCAACGCGCGCGCGGATTTTCACAAAGTAGCGCGCCCCATCCAGCAGCGGGCCAGCGGCGACCGTAGTGACCTGAAAGAAATGCGCCCTCGGTTGCGGGCTGCCGCTCATCCACCACGGAGCCGCGCGGTCCTTTTCGTAGTGGGTATTGGCCGGGATCGTCGCGACCGGCTGAAATATGCCCTGCTCCCGGTCGCTGAGCACAATCTGGTACTGCGCCTCCCCCGTCTCTTCAAAATCCCCCTGCCAGCGCAGGCCGATGCTGCCCCCGCCGTCTCCCGGCATATCAAAGGCTTCACCGGTCAGAAGAGGAGCGGCGGCCAGTGCCTTCGCCTCCAACAAAAGGACGAGTACCAATCCGAGGAGCAGGAGCGAACCGGGGTGATTGTTTCGGTACCGAGGTCCGGTGGATGGGTCAGGGGTGTAGAACAAGATACCCCTGCCGGCCGGGATGTTCTGCATTGTCAGGATGACACCCCGGTTTTCAGAGGGGCGGATTTCCCGGCTGAACGTGGCGGGGTGGACCGCGCGTGAATAAGCCCAACGAGCTGGGATACGGCATCTCTCCGCTCCAGTATGCCGGCCAGGCGTTCCGTTTCCGCCGGCGCACACACCAGATCAAGAAAAGGCCGCAGCCCGTGAACGATCTGGCTGCTCAGAAAATTGAGCGGCTCGCTGGATTCGAGCAAGAGAACCGCCGGCGTCTCAAGTCTCCGGCTCACAACGGCGTCGGCCACTTTTTGCAGCAACTGAAGGTCCTGAGGAGAGAGTGGTACGGCCGCCGGGCCAGTGGCAAACGCATGCGCCACCGCACGCCGAAAACGGTCCCAGAACAGTCCACCAGACATAGTCCTTCATATGGCAAATTTGGGAGGGTCGGACAATCCCGGAGCCTATGTAATTTTGTAGCTACAGGCACTGAGGCTCTATTGCCTGATATCCCGTGATGGTATGCTGGTATAAGCAATCGCACTCATACCCTTTGAAGAGGATATGGAGATGAGCCCAGTTTTTGAGCAAGTAAGACCCGAGACAGCAAAACTCCTTGCAGACCGAGCTAGGGCACAGGGACTTTCAGTCGATACCTACCTGACATTCCTCCTTGGGATATCCACTCAGGAAAATCTGTTGGCAAAACTTTCGGAGGAAGAGTTTGAGCTGATCCTGGAAGAATTTGCAGATGGGACAGAAGATCTCCCTCCCCTACCCGATCGCTTCTCCCGTGCTGATATCTATTGCGACCACGACTAGATGTCCTCACTTCTCGACACGAACGTTTTATTACGAGTAGCCCATAAAAATGATCCCTTGCGTCAGGTATCGTTAGCTGCCATTCGGACCCTTCGGACCAGCCGGGAACCTCTCTATTATACTCCTCAGATACTGGCCGAATTCTGGAATGTGTGTACCCGCCCAGCATCAGCGCGCGGTGGCTTTGGTCTTTCTCCCAGAGAAACCGAACGGCGCGCCAAGATCATTGAGCATTACCTCGATTTACTACCCGATAGCCTTGCCACGTATCTCGAATGGCGACGATTGCTTGTCACTCATACCATCTCGGGTGTTGCCGTTCATGACGCTCGGATTGTTGCCTCTATGAAAGTCTATAACGTTCATCAACTCGTGACATTCAACGTGGACGATTTTCAGCGCTATCGAGATATTTCTGTCATTACGCCACAGGCTCTTTCCTCACTCGCTCCGTAAAAGAAATGTTTTCATATCGAGGATACACCCATGCCACAGCCCTACGACATCATTATCATTGGCGGCGGCGCGGCAGGATTCACGGCCGGCCTGTACGCGGCGCGTGACCGCTGCCGGGCACTCCTGCTCGAACGCTTTTCTGCCGGCGGACAGGTACTCAACTGTGAGCATATCGAGAATTATCCGGGATTTCCGGATGGCGTCGCCGGCTATACCCTGGGGCCGCTGCTGCAACAGCAGGCCACCAGCCTCGGGCTTGAGATGCAACTGACGGAGGTCAGCGCCGTCCGGCGGGACGGCGAAGTGCTCGTGCTGCAAACGGACGGCGGAACCTTGCACACCAAAGCGCTGATCATCGCCACCGGATCGAGTTTTTCAACGCTCGACATTCCGGGAGAAGAAGAATTCGTCGGCAAAGGCGTCTCGCACTGTGCGGCCTGTGACGGCGCATTTTTTATGGACCAGCCGGTGGCTGTTGTGGGCGGAGGGGATTCCGCGCTTGACGAAGGCCTCCATCTCACCCAGTACGCCTCGCACGTCACGGTCGTTCACCGGCGCGCGGCGCTGCGCGCCTGTCAGCTCTTGCAGGAACGGGCACGGGCAAACGACAAACTCTCCTTTTGCTGGAACAGCGTAGTGCGGACGATCGAAGGCGACACCGGTGTCGAACGGATACAGCTCGAAGACGTGACAACGGGGCAGCCTTCCAGTCTGGATGTCGCTGGCGTCTTTCTTTACATTGGCCTGACGGCCAATACGCAATTTCTGGAAGACCTGGTTCCGCTCAACGCGAAGGGGCAGATTATGACCGATCTCTGGATGCGGACGGCAACGCCCGGCGTCCTGGCTGCCGGCGATGT
>WTHD01000395.1 GCA_011523265.1 Candidatus Binatota bacterium | reverse complement strand
GCGGGGAAAACAAAAAATAACGACTCCAAGCCGCCGCTCTTCCCCGCCCTCTTCCGTCGTCACGTAATCGTAGTAGATCTCTTCCTCACGGAAGGGCAGCAGGCGTTCGACTTCATAGCGGACGACCTGTTCCAGCGAGCCGCGCGCGGCTTCCGGCACGACCAGCCGGCTCACGCTCGCCTCTTTCCGGGGCAGACACAGGACGGTCTGGTCGGGCAGGGTTTCGATGTCGGCCAGAAAGTCGTCCAAGGCCCAACGGATAGCCGGCAGATGGTCCGCGGCGGTTTCCGGCAGGGGCACGGTCCGCGTCGTTTTCAGCCCCACCTGAAAGAGGCGCTTGGTACTGTGCACAAAGCTGACGGCGTGCGACCCAACGGCGATGCCGAGGCCGTCACAATAGTCAACCGTGGCGAGGCGCTGTATGCCTGGCGGGAGATTCACCCAAGCCTCCTAGAGTGGCCATCCTGCCTGGGAGAGCGGCCATCTTGGCCGCCTGCGGGCTGGAAGCCCGCACTCCTATGGGTTCTTTTTCGCATCTCCGTCTTCCAGTCACACCGCTTATTCGGAACTGAGAATATCGGCGTCCACATCGGCACCGCCGGTCGCGCCATCCGCGCCGTAGGAGAGCACCTCAAATTCTTTTCCTGCAAGGCGATAGACATAGTCACGGTCCCACGGGTCCTTGGGCACCTGCTTTCTGAGATAGGGGCCGTCCCAGCGGTCCACGCCGGACGGCGCCTGGCGGAGCACGGACAAGCCTTCCTCTTCGGTCGGATACCTGCCGACGTCCAGTTTGAACATCTCCAGCGCACTGGCCAGATTCTCGATCTGCATCCGGGCGGCCTGGGGCTTGGCTTTCTCGGCGCGGCCCATGACGTTCGGCCCGACCAGGGCAACCAGCAGACCGATGATGACCATCACGACCAGAAGCTCGATGAGCGTAAAACCGGCCTGACCGAACGGTTGAGTCTGTTGAGTCGGTTGGGTCGGTTGGGTCGGTTGGGTCGGTTGGGTCGGTTGGGTCGGTTGGGTCGGTTGAGGGGGATTATGCCGCATACGCCACTTCCTTTCTGAGCGTTCCTTCTGCCTGTTCTTTCTACCCGTCAGAGGGGCATATCGTTGATGCTGAAGATCCCGACCAGCATGGCAATGACCACAAAACCGATGATCAGTCCCATCGTCAGCAACAGGATGGGTTCGACCAGCGAGGTCATCCGCTTGATCTGCCGCTGCGTCTCGCGTTCAAAGTAATCGGCCACCTGCTTCAGCATATCGTCCAGTCGGCCGGTTTCCTCGCCCACCCCGATCATTTGCAGCGCCAGCGACGGAAAGGCGCCGGTGCGGCCGAGCGGGGCGGCCAGCCCCTGCCCTTCCCGGACGCCGGCGCGGACTTCCTTGACGGCCTGACGGATGACGCTGTTCTCGACAACGGCCTCCACCACCTCCAGCCCCTGGAGCAGCGGCACCCCGCTGCTCAGCAAGGTGCTTAAGGTACGGGAAAAACGGCCCACCTCGCGCTTTTGGAGCAAGGAGCCGAGCAGGGGGAGGCGGAGGCGGAAGCCGTCCCAGGCCAGGCGGCCCTGGGGGGTGGCCACATAGCGCTGCCAGCCAAACACGCCGCCGGCCCCGGCCAGGAGGAAGCCCCACCAGTAGGAACGCAACACCTCACTGGTCGCCAGCATGAACCGGGTTGACGCCGGGAGGGCCTGGCCGCTGTCGGCAAACAAGCCGGCAAAGCGCGGCAGGATGAAGATGAACATGAAGACTATCGCCCCGGCACCAAACAGGACGAGCAGGACCGGATAGGTCAGCGCCGACTTCACTTCCTCCTGGACCTCCTGGGCACGCTCAAGATATTCCGTCAGGCGTTGCAACGCCGTCTCCAGAAAGCCGCCGACTTCTCCGGCCCGAACCATGTTGAGATATAAGGGAGGGAAGATGGTGGGGTACTGGGCTAGGGCATCGGCCAGCGATTTACCCTGCTGGACGGTCTTCAGCACGTCGTCCGCCACACGGCTCAGGGCCGGTTTTGACGCCAGCCCGACCAGGGCGGACAGCGCCCGGTCCAGGGGCAGCCCGGCCGCAAGCATGGTGGCCAGCTCACGGGTCAGGAGCAGCACGTCGCGCTGCGTGACGCGGCCACGCCAGGGAAAATCCGGCAGGGAGAGCTGCCAGTTGCGCGCGGTTTTTGCTTCCCGGCCGTGCGGGAGCGCGACGTTGAGGGGGATATAGCCCTGGGTGTGGAGCCAGGCCACGACCGCACGCTCCTCTTCGGCTTCTCTGACGCCTTCAATCAGCTGCCCTTGCGGGGTGGTTGCCTGGTATTGGAACTGCGGCATTTTTTTGAGTCTGTTGAGTTTGTTGAGTCTATGGAGTCTGTTGGGTCCGTTGGGTCCGTTGGGTCTGGGTCATGAGCGGTAGCGGGGCAGAATATGGGTGCCGAAGAGTTCGAGTTGTTTTCTCAGCTCGGCCCGGGGGAGGAGGCCCTGGTCAAACAGCCAGGCAAACCATTCCGGGTTTGCCGCGTCGGCCAGGGCGTCTATGCCGCGCACCACGTCGTCCACCGGCCCGGCATACAAATAATTCGCCCGTATCATACGCTCAACCGTCCACTCCTCTAGGGGCAGACGTTGCTCCCCGCTCGGATATTCGAGTTCATCCTCGGAAAAGCGAAACGCTTCCCAAAAACCAAAATGCCCCCAGAAGCGTTTATATCCTACCCCGACCAGACCCTCTTCCGCCAGACGGACAGCCTGCGGAACGGTGTCGGCAAAATATATCTGGCGCAGGACGCCGATATTTGATCCCAGCGGCAGCCAGCGTCCGGCCCGACCGGCCTCTTCGGCATAGATTTGGGCCAGTTGGCGGACCTGTTCGTGGCGCGACAGGAGGATCATGGGAATGACCCCCTCTCGGGCGCACCAGCGGATGGTGGACTCGCTGATCGAAAACGCCTGAAACAGCGGGGGATGGGGTTTTTGGTAGGACTTGGGTACGACGGAGATACGGTGGACGTTGCCCTGGCTGTCCAGTTCTCCCGGCGTGCCGTATTCCCGGGTCCACGGCGCGGGCGGCCAGGGCGTACCGCTCTCGTACGGGTAGGGATATTCGTAAAATTCGCCCTGAAAGCGAAACGGCTCGTCCGACCAGGCCAGCTTGAGAATATGGTAGACCTCTTCAAAGGCGCGCCGATTGGTCTCATCCAGGCTGGACTGGTCGCTGGTCGTGGCGGAAATATGTACCTTCTGCGCCATCTGGTTCAGCCAGCGCTGCTGGTAGCCGCGGGCAAAGCCGACAAAAGAGCGGCCCTGGGTCAACTGGTCCAGCCAGGCCGTTGTCACCGCCAGGCGCAGCGGGTCCCAGCCGGGCAGCACATAGCCGATGGGGCCGACCTGTATCCGCTTGGTCTGCATGGCCACGTACAGAAGAAACTCGGGCGGAGCGCCCATCTCGAAGCCTTCGCTATGCAGGTGGTGTTCCGGGAAGGCGACCGCGTCAAAGCCCAACTCTTCGGCAAACTGGGCGAGTTCGACAACTTCCTGAAACATGGCCTGCCAGCGGTCCGAATGCGCGGCAATCGGCCGCAGGGCCTTGCGCTCCTCCAGCGTGGCCGGGATTGAGGGCAGTAAAAACAGCATGAACTTCATGGCGTATCCATTCGGGCCGAAGACACCACGATTGTATACGACTTCCGCCGGACGCGCATCAGCCGGGCGTTTTGGGGTGCGGCGGCCTTACCCGCCCCGGCCTTCGGCCACCCCTCCGAGATAACCTCAAGCACCGACGGGAACAGTACCGTCAGCAAAAGCAAAAATGGTTCAGTTTCACATCGCTCTTGCCCTCTGCCGGCGGAGCGCCGCCCGGCTAGGGGACTGGGAGGGGCTAGGCGCTGCGCCGTAACAGCTCGGCTAAGACTTCGCCTTGCTGGGTGAACGCTTGGGTCATGGCCGCACCCTGGCGTTCCAGCGCCCGGCCCTGCTGCTGGAGTCCCTTCCCCAGCTCGTCAATTTCTCGGTCGCGCCGGTGGCCGGCCGCCTTCATCGCGAACAAGCCCCACACGATACACCCTAAGCCCACAACGCTACTGAGCGTCTGCACCCACATCGCGATGATTTCGTGTTCCATACCGTCCTCCTTCCGGACACAATGTGCTCACCCGGCCCCCAACTCTTCACTTCAGGCTCATTCGCTTCCGGGCACATCTGTTTCCAGTTCTTCCAAAACCGCGGCGCACAGCAGCGGGAAGAGGATTTCGTGGTGGCCGGTGAGCTGAAAGCCGCGCCCGCCCTGTTGGGTGGGGCGGTGGACCACGTTGACGGTCGGTCGATAGTGCCGGATGAAATCGAGATCAACCGTGGTCAGTGTCCGCACCGGATGGCCGAGATTCCGCGCCAGCGAGAGCGCTTTCAGGAATACCTCGGGAATGATCACCGCGGAGCCCAGGTTGAGAAACACCCCGCCCTCCAGTTGGGCGACCACCGAGGTCAGCAGGTGAAAGTCGCGCAGGCTGCCCTCCCCGATGGCCCGGCCGTCCACGCTGGGGTGCATATGGATGATATCGGTCCCGATCGCGACATGCACGCAGGCGGGCACCTCCAGCCGGGCACACGCGGCCAGCACGCTCAGCGAGGCGTGGGGCAACTGTTCCGCGAGGATACGGTCTCCCACGGCCCGGCCGATACCGACCCCCTGCTGCATCACCCCGGTTTGCATGGCGGCGTTCAGAAATTCCCCGGTTTCCTGCGCCATGCCGAACCGGCCCGTATCCAGACTGGCGGCGACGTCTTCGGACGTCGCCCCCTGATAGGCCAGTTCAAAGTCGTGGATAATACCGGCCCCGTTCAGCGCAATCGCGGCAATAATGCCGCGCTCCAGAAGATCGATAATCAGCGGGGACAGGCCGACTTTGAGCGGGTGGGCACCCATGCCCAGGACAACCGGCCGCCCGGACCGGACCGCGCTCGCGATACGGCTGGCGACCTCTGCCAGGTCGGGAGCGGCCAGAATACGGGGCAGAGAGTGCAGAAACTCTCTCAGGCTGCCACCCACCCGCCACGGCGTGCCCAAGCCCTGCGCGGCAACTTTGCTGCTGCGCTGACTGAGCGGATAGGTGGCGGCCTGCCTCGGGTCGATGGGGGGGAATTTCATTGCGTCTCACTTGCCGGCGGCCCGTCACCCGGCGTGCAGCCGGGTCTGATAGCCAGCGCTCCGTGTTTTTCCTATTGTCCCGCCGCTGGTCGTGGCTCGTAGCGCGCGACCTCGATTTCATCCTCACGCGCTTGCGCCTGCGCCACATCGTAGGCCGCCTGCAAGCGTATCCACGTCTCCGTTGTCGAGCCGAAAGCTTTCGCGAGCCGAACCGCCATGTCGGTAGACATGCGGGCGCGGCAATTCACCAGGTTCGAGAGGGCTTGGCGGCTGACGCCTAGCACCTTCGCGCCTTCGGTGACATTCAATCCGAGCGGTTCCAGACAGGACACCCGGACAACCTTGCCGGGGTGTGGCGGATTCTTCATCGGCACGCTAGCTTACCGTGGTGCGGTCCGTTCGATCAGCGTCCGCAAGGCTTCCCCTTGCTGGTGTAAAGGCCAGCATGCTTTCCTCATGCCGTTTCTCGGCAAGGTCCGTTTGGCGTTGCCGATCGGCATTGCTCCGCTGCACCATCTTCAAGCCGTAGGCAATCAAGACGCATTGCACCAACTCCACCAGGCCCGCGACCCCGGCCTGGGCATAGGTTGCCCATAGAGAGGCGTTCTGGAAAGCAACCGTTGCATTCTGGAAAGCAATCGTCGCTGCCTTAAACTCACTCATAGGGTCGTTTTCTCCCATGCCCAATCCTGTGTCAAGCCGATTGTCAGCGCGGCTATCGTCCTGTCTTGGTCATGGGTCCCGATCCTGATGAGGGGAATTTCATTACGTCTCAACCCACCCCGGTCCTGCGCCGTGCCGGTCTGCGACAGGGGGCCAGGAGTGCGGGCTTCCAGCCCGCACGCGGCCAAGCTGGCCGCGCTCCCAGGAACCAGCGTGGCCAGCGCTCCTCCTCATCCCTGCCCCCTTCACTCGGGCTCGACCATCTCGTTACCGACCCGCTCGAAGACCACGATCCCTGCATCATCGGTCGTCAAATAGGCATGCGTGCCGTCGGGGCTTGCCGCCATGCCGCGCACGAAGCCGAAGTCGGGCAGATGGTTGTTAAAACGATCCTGCTGCCAGTTCGCGACATAGTCGGTCGCTTCGAGCTCGCCGGTTTCCAACCGCCATCGCACGCTGAAGGCGGAACTGGTGCAAAAGGCATCCACCGCCGGCAACCCGTTTCGCGCGGCGGCGACTTGACACCCGGTCAACTCCGGTTGCGGCGCGTTCCCAAATGGCGGCAGGGTGTCGAGGAATTGCGGGTTCGAGGGGTCGTCCAGTTGGAAGAGGGTCGTCCAGTTTCCAAATTCGTCGAAGACAAACAGGTGGCGGTCATCGTCGCTGATCGCCATGGCTTCGGCTCCCCACAAGTCTCCGGCAGTCCCAACCTGCGCGAGTTCGCCGGTTCCCGGATTGCGCTTAAAGACGAGCAGCGCATTCCCCGTCAGCACATACACGTGACTGCCGCTGTTGGAGATCAATGCGCTCATTATGGCAGCATCGATTTCCACGGTCTGCACCGTCCCGAGACTGCCCCCCGTGGTGTTGAATAAGATTGGGAAATCGAAGACGAGGACTTGTGATTCTCCCTCCCGGCGCCCAAAGACATAGAGGAACGATCCCCCGGGGTCCATGAGCACATCGCCGCAAAGAGTAGCGCTCTGGGCGGAACCGATTATCGTGAGTGTCCCCGCATCCCTGAGCGTCCGGTGGGTTCCATCCACGGGCGAGAATCTGCGCCAGGTTCCACAGTCGTGCGCGTACAGCTCTTCCCTGTGTGGGTCCCAGATCAGCGCGCTATCCGACACATTCCCCTCCAGGGACTGTACGAGCGCCAGATCGCCGGTTTCGGGGTTCCGTTCGAAAACCCGCAGCCCGAGCGCCGTGCCCACATAAAGCGCCGTTCCAGTCCAGTAGTGTTGAACGCCAGGTCTCCCGGATCGGAGAGTTCGACCGGGTTGCCGTTTGCGTCCGGGGCGCCGTCCTCCAAACGCCCGGCGTATCTGAGCCACACCGGGGGTTCGGCCTCGCCCCAGAGCAGGGTGAATTCGTCGCCCGTGGCGTCGCCCGTGAGCCCGAGCCGGATCGTGTAGCGCACCCCCGCCTCCGCCTGGAATACGACTGCGCCGGCGTCGGACGCGATGCCTGCGAACTGACTCGTCCCGATCAACTCCAGCGAGCCGAACCCGTCGCCGGCGTCTCTGTAGACGGCCACTGTCCAGGGCGCGTCGGGTTCGTCAATCCAGAAACGATACCAACCGGCAGCGGGCGCCGCAAAAGTCCACCACAGAGACGAGTGGCCCAGGGCGCCGCCGCGCTCGCCGCGTTCCGCAGTCGCAAACACGCTTGATCCCGTCACCGAGCCGCTGGCACCCGTGAGGGAGACCGCACCCGTCAGCGCGTCGTTCGACGGCGTCGGTCCCCACACCAAAGTTGCGGTAGCCGGCCCAAACCAGAATGCTCCGAGGTCGCCGTTCTGAAAGCCCACCGAAATCCAGTAGCGTCGGCCCCGGACGGCGGCAAAAGTGAACTCGGTCGCGGTGGTGTCCGGCCCGGTCGTGGCAACCAAGCGTAATGCTCCGAGGGTGTCGCCGGTGAACACCGACACCAGCAACTCGGTGAAATACGTATCCGTGAGCCGCCACGTGTAGCGGCCGTCCTGCGGTGCCGTCCACACCCACCACCCCGTTCTGATACCGCTTTCGATGGGCTCGTTGGGCTCCACGGTCGCTTGGGCATCGGCTTTGACAAGATGCGACGACGAGAGCGTACTCGCGATTTCTTCGGCTCCCTGGAGATCGTCGTTGGCCGCTCCGCGCTCGGTCGTATGCCAAGTCAACTCAAAGGCTCCTCCGGCGGCATAGGCGTTGGATGCGGCGACTGCGATGCGGTATTCCTGGCCGCTGCCTGCCGGAAACGTGGCCGAAGCGCGAGGCAAGCCCGAAACCAGCCGCAGTTCGGAGAGGCTGTCGCCGACGAACGCGAGCACGTGCAGGTTCTCGTTGCTCGACGCAAACTCCCATGCGCCATCGCCGGGCGCCGTCCAGCGATACCAGATGGTGGCCGCCAGCTGCCCGAACAATTCGCCCGGTTCCAGGGTGGCGCCCTCGTTGTTCCCTTCGACACCGCCCTCGGCGCCGGCAAGGGCAACGCCGGCAGTGAAGGCGTCGTTGGCGGGCCGCGGTCCCTGGGACCAGCGGAGGATCAGAGGAACGCTTCTTCCGTTGTGACTCACCCGGACTCGATAGGTTTGCCCGGCCTCAGCGAAGAACTCGGCACCCCAGGGGCCTGATGCCACCCGCTTGAGGGCGGTGATCCGATCACCTTGGAAAACAGTGATATTGACTTCGCTCGCGTCCCGGAAATCCGAATCCCGGCTGGCACCAAACCGAGCTAAACGATCGGCCGGGGCCGTCCAGATGTACCAGGCAGAACCACTCGGGCGTCCATGGTAGGGATCTAGCACCGGTTCCCCCACCTCCGGCAGCGCGAGCAGCAGATCCAACATCCGGGAACCCTCTTCGCCTTCCAGCGTGGCGGCGGCCGCGAATGCGGCGTTCGCGGGCGGTTCGGCTTCGGGAGCCTCGGACTGGTCTGCGTCGTGCGTTCGGACCAGGACCGATATCGAAGCGGCCCGCGCGTTCCAGGCGCTTGCAGTGAAGTAGAGGCGTGCCGCACCCTCGCCCCGGTTTGCAACCCTGAGCGTGACTTCCTGAGACTCGCCGGCGGCGATTTCGCCCAGCGCGATGGCCGAACCGAGATCGCTCCACTCCTCACCGGACACAAGGCCATCCTCGCGAGTCGCCTGCGCATCCCGGATCGCTAGGTGACAGTTGGGAGAGCCGTTGGCATCGCGGCAGTCCGCAGCCAGCCGCGTCCCGGCAGCGACGTAGGCGTCCGCCGTCAGCGTCAGTGTCAGTTCGTCTCCGCTGTGGAGGACGGCCTTGTCCGCGTCGATGTTGAGCTTCGGCGTGGATGCGCCGCGTATGACGGTCCAGGCCAACGCGGCGCGGGGCGCGGCGGTATAGACGCGTTGTGACACGACCTTCGCCCGGTAGGTTCCAGCCGGTGGGTTCCTCACGATGACCCACTCCACATTGTCCGTGCGGGAAATCGACGAGTACTCCCCGCAGGCCCCCGCTCCGCAGTCGCCGTCCCGGTCCAGCCACAGGTCCAGATCGTTCAGCACGGCGCTGGCGATGGTGTCCGTGGGCGGCTCGTCCCAGGTCATGACCAAGTCCAGGCGGCTGGCGCCCGCCGGCACGACGATGTCGTGATAGGCGTATTCGCCGTCTTGCAGTTCGGATATCGCACCGCCGCTCGTCCAGCCGTCTCCCCGGTCCCGGTTGAGCACGCTGGTGCGGGCCGATGCCTTGCCCAGCCCGTACCGGTCTTGCAGCACTCCCGGTCCGTTGGAGTTGTCAGCGGGGAACCGTATCGGGTCCTCCAACCACGGGTCCGGCTTGATGGCGCTCGCCATCAACCGCGCCCGTGTCAAGGCGGGCTGTTCCCGGTGCGCCGGGGCCGCGTCCATGAGCAGAGCCGCCACGCCGGCTACCGAGGGCGACGCCATGCTCGTGCCGCTGGAGCTGACGTAGGCCCCCCTGCTCCCCCCGCCCCGTGCCGAGTGGAGATCGAAACCCGTCGCAACAACCTGGGGGGCCAGTCGTCCGTCCGCGGTCGGGCCGTGGCTGCTGAAAAAAGCGAGTTCGCCGCCGTCCAGCACCGCACCCACGGCCAGGGAGTTCTTGGCCGCAGCGAAATTTGAGAAGCCGTGAATATTTTCGTTCGATTGAGCGACGACGTAAAGCTGGCGGTGGCCCCAAACGATGGAATCGAGCTTGCGCTGGTTGACGCCTCTCCCTTCGAATATCAAGGCACTCCCCCCCAGGCTCATGTTGACGATCAGGGGTTTGACCCGAGCGGCGCTCCAGCCCGCCTCCGGGCAGCCGGTAGGCCGAGCCAGGAAGTCCATCCCACGTATGACGCTGTCTCCGAAACCGATGCCTTCATGGGAGAGCACCTTGGCGAAACGGATATGCGACACCAAGGGCGCCATGCCGGCGAAACGCGGGTCGGCAGAGCCGTTCCCGGCGATGGTGCCGGTGACATGGGTGCCGTGCCCGTCAGCGTCCACCCACAGGTCCAGAGCGTCGATCCGGGGGTCGAGATAGACGAAGTTGGCGCCGCAAATGCTCTCCCGGTTCGAGGCAATGTCCACATGGTTGATGTTGAGCCCCGTATCCATCACGCCGATGGGGACGGCCGCCCCGCCGATGCCGGAGAAGAGCCGGGAGGAGGGCTGGTAGAGTCGGAGCGCATCGGCCCCCATAGCGGGGACGGCGGTGTCGTGGGCGGCTTCCACAAGGCCGATCGGTTCAACGGCCAGCACAAAATCCGCCTCGGCGAGGGTGGCGAGAGTGTCGTAGCTGACGTTGGCCGTGTAGACCCGGATGTCCGGATCGAAACGGCCAACCACAGCACCGAGACCTTCCAGAGCGCGCCGCCATTGGCCGCCGGGATCATCCGTCATCAGGGTGATGAACACCGGCAGTTCTTCATCACCCGGCTGGGTCAGAGCTTCGTTGGCCAGCCCCTCGGCGATCTTCCGTTCCGTGGGTACCGCGCCCAGCCCATCGACAGACGGCAAATCCGAGACCGCTTGGAGGCGGGCCGGGTCGCCCGGCAGCCGGGCGCGAACCAGATCCCCCGCCGAGCCAAGGACCTCTACATTCAGCCCGTTGAGCGCTTGTCTGAGATCGTCCAGGCTCGCGCCGGGGGCAAGGCGCAGCCACCCGAAGGACCAGTCGCGCCCCGCCGCGGCCGCCTGGCTGACCAGCCTGTCGAATGCCTCTGGAGTCCCCAGCCAGTCGTGGTCCGCACGCTCATATTCGGCTTCGTCCTCGCGCTCCGTCCGGGCCTTGGACATATCGCCGTGCGAGACGACAAACGAATAGCCGTCAGGCGGCTGGACGGGGGCGTCCGGGAAGGGGGTGTCTCCCCCGGCCGGCGTTTCAGACCCTCTCGGCGCGGCCTCTACGAGCGGCTCCCGGACCGTCCCTCGGCTGTGGGCGCGGATCTGCGCCATTGCCGCATCGATCACCATCCGCTCGGCGGATTCCGGGCGGGTCTGCGGGTGGTCTTGGGGCTGCGGTTTCGACACCAGCATGGCGACCACCAGGCCCACCGCGGTCAGCAACAAGAGAGTGCGACCTCTCCTCATCACGATCCTCCCCCCAGAACTCCCTCTCTCGTATCACACCGTCCTGGGAGAGGTGATGCAGATTGTGGCGTGAGCCGCCCGGGACCGGTCCGGCGACCCCCACCTCGGGTCGCTCGCCCTCCCGCTGCCTGGGAGCGCGGCCATCTTGGCCGCTTGCGGGCTGGAAGCCCGCACTCCTGGAGTGCCGCCCCCGAACGCGCGGTTTTTCACGGTTCACTCTCCGGGCGCCCGGCCCCGTAGAGGCAGCGGTCAACCATCTCGCAGATCACGTGGCCGATGAGAATATGCGTTTCCTGAATCCGGGGTGTGACGGTTGTGGCCGAGACGCACAGGCAGTGATCGACCAAGGCGGCCATCGCTCCTCCACTCCCGCCCGTCAGCCCGATGGTCGGCATACCGATGGTGCGGCAGCACTCCAGGCCGCGCAGCACGTTTGCCGAGTTGCCGCTTGTCGAGAGCGCGATGGCGACATCATTATCTTTGCCAAGCGCCTGTATTTGCTTGACAAAAATATCGGCGGGACCGTAGTCGTTGGCAATCGAGGTCAAGGCCGAGGAGTCGGTTGTGAGTGCAATCGCCGGCAGCGGGGGGCGATCGATCAGGTAGCGATTCACGAACTCGGCGGCCAGGTGCTGGGCGTCGGCCGCGCTGCCGCCATTCCCGAACAGGAGAATCTTGCCGCCCGCGCGCAGCGTTCGGACAACCGTGTTAATGGCGGCGATCAGTTCCTTGTTCTGCGCCCGCAGGAAGTCTGCTTTGGCCTCAATACTCGCCTGAAAAATATGGGTGATTTCTTCTTTCATGAGTAAAGCTGCTGGTCTTAAGAGGCCGCTCGTACTGCGTCAAGCGAGCGGACACTGATGACTCAGAGAGAGTGGTATAGGCGTCAGTAATGGTAGCGTAACTGGGCTATGAGCATCGCACCATCTACGATTTTGTAAACGATGCGATGCTCATCGTTTATGCGCCTCGACCAATAACCGGAGAGCGCGTGCTTCAGTGGTTCCGGTTTTCCTATGCCCTTGAAGGCGTCGCGCTGAATATCTTTTATCAGAGCATGTATGCGGTTGACCATTTTCTTGTCTGTTTTTTGCCAGTACAAGTAGTCTTCCCAGGCTTTCTCTGCAAAGATCAGCTTCACTCAATGAGCTCCCTCTCTTTGCCTTTGCCTTCCTCCAACTCGGCCATGGCTTCAACCAAGCGCCTCATATTCTTTGGACTTCTGAGGAGGTAGGCCGTTTCTTCCAGAGCCTGGTAATCCTCCATGGAAATCATCACGACCGCTCCTTCCCCCTTCCGGGTAATAGCCACGGGTGCGTGATCGTTACAGACGCGTTCCATGGTTTTCGCCAGACTGTTCCGAGCCGCAGTATAACTGATACTGTCCATTCTGCCCTCTCTCTGTCTGTACCGGAACCCTGCCTCACGGTAACGACGGATACCAGGGTCGTCAACCGACGCCGACACGGACCTCTTCAAGGGAACTGGGCAGGCACAGGGGCCTGCCCCTACGGTATGTGCCGCGCAGCGGCGGGGTGGGTCTGCTCGTGGGGGTACCCACCCCGGCCCTTCGGGCCACCCTTCCCGAGAGGGGATGAAAGCGGGCGGGAGGCTTGACACTCCGGGGTGAGGCCGGTATGAGGATGGCTAGAAAATTTCCCCGGTCTTAATGGCGGAGGGGCCACACCCGTTCCCATACCGAACACGGCCGTTAAGCCCTCCAGCGCCGATGGTACTGCAGCGGCATGCTGTGGGAGAGTAGGACGAGGCCGGGGTTTTCTTTTTCCAGATTGCTCTCCCGGCTTTGTTGGGTGGAGGATCAGACAATAATTTTGAGCGGGCGTAATTCAGTGGTAGAATGCCAGCTTCCCAAGCTGGACGTCGCCGGTTCAAGTCCGGTCGCCCGCTTTTCCGTCTCAATGCGTAAACATGCCACCCTCCGCGTTGGAGGACGCATTTCCTCGTTTTCTCAGGTGAGCTGTTATGCGGACAGTCAGATGCCCGGGGTGCCGTAAGGAAACGACCTGGCAGGACAACGTCTACCGTCCTTTTTGTTCGGAGCGCTGCCGGACGCTGGACCGTGGAGCGTGGGCGAGTGAGACCTATCACATTCCTGGTGAGCCGGCCGACCCGACATCTGCAGAGAACGACGCGACCGAGCCGCACAAGGTTTGAGACCTTTGCGTGTCAGGCATGGCGATTCATCCAACAGCCATTATTTCCCCGCAGGCCGACATTGACCCCGGCGTTGACATTGGTCCCTATGTCGTGATCGACGGCGCCGTCCGGGTCGGCCGCGGAACGCGGATTCTGGCCCACGCCGTCCTGACCGGCTGGACCGAAATCGGCGCAGACAATGAAATCCATATGGGCGCGGTCATCGGCCACGTTCCGCAGGATGTATCGTACTCGGGCGCAAAAAGTTTTCTCAGGATCGGTCACCGCAATATCATCCGGGAGCACAGTCAAATTCACCGTGGGACCCAGCCCGAGAGCGCAACCATTATCGGTAACGATAATTATCTCATGCAGCACGCCCATGTTGCGCATAACTGCCGGTTGGGCAATCAGACCATCATTGCCGGCGGAGCGCTCCTGGCCGGGTATGTCGAAGTCGCGGACCGGGCTTTTGTGTCGGGCAACTGTGTGGTGCACCAGTTTGTCAGGATCGGGACCCTGGCCCTGCTGCGGGGGCTGTCCCGGACCAGTCGGGATGTCCCGCCCTTTTGTATTATGGACGGCACCCATACCGTGCGCGGCTTAAACGTCGTCGGCCTGCGGCGGGCCGGCTTCAGTCGGGAGCGGATCGCCGCCCTGCGGCGGGCGTTTGCGAGCCTGTTCCGCCAGCGGGGCAATATGCGTCACCAGGTCGAACGCCTGTTGGAGACCGATCCGTCTCAGGATGTCCGGACCTTGCTCGATTTTATCCAGAACTCGGAGAGGGGGGTGTGTTTTGGACCACGGCGCTATTCCGGGTCACAGCACAGGGGCCAATCTGAAGAAGAATGACAAGGCGGCGACCGGATTCGAACCGGTGAATGGAGGTTTTGCAGACCTCTCCCTTAGCCACTTGGGTACGCCGCCGCGTCGGTGCTGCTTTGGAGCAGGGTGTGCTAATCTACCCCGCCCCTCATGTGGTTGCAACACCCTTTTAATGTACTGAAGGACTGGATGCAGATGTCACCAATATGGTACATGTGTCGCCAGATAACAGGTATAGGGAATGAAGCTGATGACTACGTTTGAATGGCTGTCTATTACTGCCTACTATCTCCAACTGCTCATCATTGGCGGGGGCCTCTGGATGATGCGGGAGGCTGGACAGCGACGGGATCGGCAGCTTGATCAGCAAGCGCAAGCCCTGGAGAAGATGGGTGCAGGGATCGAGCGCCTCCTGGAGCGCACGAAATGAAAAAGAAATCCCCATCAGGAGAAATCTCCCTCTCCCCACAGTAGATGTGTGATGCGTATTGTTTCGTGGGTCCTCGGCGGGGTGGGGCTCTAGGAGTGCGGGCTTCCAGCCCGCAAGCGGCCAAGATGGCCGCTCTCCCAGGCAACGCGGGGAATGGGCATCACAACCGGACAACCAGACTTTCTAGCCCCGCCGCCTCTCAGTTTTTTAGCCGACAAGCGGAAACCTGCGTCGAAACGGCAGCATATTCGTACAGTTCAACCGCCCCCTCTTTGGCCGCTGCCGAAGTTCTGATAGCACTGCGCTCATGATTGAACGTTATACCCGCCCGGCCCTGCGTAAAATCTGGTCGGAGGAGAACAAATTTTCCGCTTGGCTGGAAGTCGAACTGCTGGCGTGCGAGGCCCTGGCCGAGCGCGGGGACATCCCGGCGGACGTGATCCCGCAGCTGAGACAACGCGCCCGGCTTGATATTGGCCGCATGCAGGAAATCGAAGCCGAGGTCAAGCACGATGTGGTGGCCTTTGTCACCGCCGTGGCCGAGAGTGTCGGCCCGGAAGGACGCTATCTGCACCTCGGTCTGACCTCGTCGGACGTGATTGATACCGGCTTTGCCGTGCAGCTGTGCAAGGCAACGGATGAGCTGCTGGCCGACCTGGACGCGCTGCTCGACGTGCTGCGGCGGCGTGCCCAGGAACATCAAGACACGGTCATGATCGGTCGCAGCCACGGCGTGCATGCCGAGCCGATTACCTTTGGTCTCAAAGTTGCCCACTGGTTCGCCGAGATGGAGCGCAGTAAGGCCCGTTTGGAGCACGCCCGCCGCGAGATCGCGGTCGGTAAAATCTCGGGCGCGGTCGGCACCTACGCCAATATTGATCCCGCGGTCGAAGCCGCGGTGTGCGCGCGCCTGGGGCTGGTGCCGGAAACCATTGCCACCCAGGTGGTCCCGCGCGACCGGCACGCCTCCTTTTTCTCGACCCTGGCGGTGATCGGCAGCTCGCTCGACCGGATCGCGACCGAGTTGCGCCATCTGCAACGCACCGAGGTCTTCGAGGTTCAGGAGCCGTTTACTCCCGGCCAGAAGGGCTCGTCGGCCATGCCGCATAAGCGTAATCCGTGGCAGTTGGAAAACGTGAGCGGTCTGGCTCGCCTGCTGCGCGGCTATGCGCTGTCGGCCCTGGAGAACGTGCCCCTGTGGCATGAGCGGGATATCAGCCACTCCTCGGTCGAACGGGTGATCGGCCCGGACGCGACCACGCTGCTCGACTTTATGCTGGTCCGGCTGACCGCTCTGGCGGACCGGATAGTGGTGCATCCCGAGCGGATGCAGGCCAATATGGCCGTGCTCGGAGAAGCGATTTATTCCGAACATCTGCTCCTGGCCCTGGTCCGCAAGGGCATCTCCCGCGAAGAGGCCTATGGCTGGGTTCAGCGCAACGCCATGAAGGTCTGGGAGCACCAGGCCTCTTTTGCCGCCGAGGTGCGCCAGGACCCGGATATTACCCGGCTGCTGGAGCCGGCTGAGATCGATCAACTCTTTGACGCTCGCCACGCGCTGCGGCATACGGAGCGTATATTCGAGCGCGTGTTTGCACGCACGGAATAAGGCGGAGTATGCTGGCCAAAGTCTACGTCACGCCGAAAAAAGCCATTCTCGACCCCCAGGGGAAAGCCATTGCGCATTCCCTGCACGCCCTCGACTACCCGGAAGTCGGCGAGGTCCGCATGGGCAAATATCTGGAGGTCCGGCTGACGGGCCTGTCGAAACCGCAGGCCGAGCGGCGCGTCGAAGAGATGTGCCAACGCTTATTGGCCAACCTCATTATTGAAGACTTTCGCTTTGAGATTGTCGAGGAGTAACAACGAGTGAAGTGGGGTGTCGTCACCTTCCCCGGCTCGAACGACGACCGGGACTCCGTCTACTGTCTGGAGCGCGTGCTCGGACAGGAGGCGGTCTCGTTGTGGCATAAGGACCAGGATTTACACGGTGTCGAGGCGATTGTGCTGCCGGGCGGGTTTTCCTATGGAGACTATCTCCGCTGCGGGGCGGTCGCCCGCTTCTCGCCGGTCATGTCCAGCGTGATGGCCTTTGCCCGAGCCGGCGGGCCGGTGCTGGGCATGTGCAACGGGTTTCAGATTCTGTGCGAGAGCGGGCTCCTGCCGGGGGCGCTGGTCCGCAACCGTTCGCTGTCGTTTATCTGCGAGTGGGTTTCCGTCCGGGTGGAGACGACCCGGACCCGTTTTACGGCCCGGTGTTCGGCGGGCGAGTGCCTGTCCCTGCCGATCAAGCACGGCGAGGGCTGCTATGTGGCGGACGAGGCGACCCTCAAGGCCCTCCAGGATAACGAGCAGATCGCCTTCCGCTATGTCAACCAGGCCGGCGAGGCCCTGGAGTCGGCCAACCCGAATGGAGCCGTGCAGAATATCGCCGGGGTGACCAACACCGGCGGCAACGTGGTCGGCCTCATGCCCCACCCCGAACATGCGGTCGAAGCCCTGCTGGGGGGTGAGGACGGGCGCAAACTCTTTCGCTCCGTCTTTGCGTAGCCATGGCATCCATACCGGTTGATCTGCAACTCGCTCACGACCACGGCCTGTCAACCGACGAGTACGACCGCATCGTCCGGACCCTGGGGCGCACCCCGACGTTCGAAGAGTTGGGCGTGTTCTCCGTGATGTGGTCGGAGCACTGTAGCTATAAAAGTTCGCGGCGCTTTTTGCGGCGGCTGCCCACAACCGGACCGGCCATCCTGCAGGGGCCGGGTGAGAATGCCGGTATCGTCGATATCGGTGACGGGCTGGCCGCGGTCTTTAAGATCGAAAGCCATAACCATCCGTCTTTTATTGAGCCCTATCACGGTGCCGCCACTGGGGTAGGCGGTATCTTGCGCGATGTCTTTACCATGGGCGCCCGTCCGGTTGCCTCGCTGAACTCGCTCCGCTTCGGGGCGATTGAGCATCCGCGTACCCCCCATCTGCTCAGGGGAGTGGTGGGGGGTATCGGCGGCTACGGGAATAGTGTGGGCGTACCGACCGTCGGCGGCGAGGTGTATTTCAACCCCGGCTATAACGGCAATATCCTGGTCAACGCCTTTACCTTGGGCATTGCCCCGACCGATCGGATTTTTCGGGCGACTGCTGCGGGTGTGGGGAATCCGGTGATCTATGTGGGCTCCCGTACCGGTCGGGACGGCATTCACGGCGCGAGCCTGCTGGCCTCGCGGGAATTCGATGACAAGTCCGAAGAGCTCCGCCCGGCCGTCCAGGTGGGCGACCCGTTCACCGAGAATATCCTGATTGAAGCCTGCCTCAGCCTCATGCGGCAGGACCTGATTATCGGGATTCAGGACATGGGGGCCGCCGGCCTGACCAGCTCATCGGTTGAAATGGCCGACCGGGGCAAGGCCGGCATCGTCCTGGACCTGGACACCGTCCCGACCCGCGAAGCCGGTATTACCCCCTATGAACTGCTGCTGTCCGAGTCCCAGGAGCGGATGCTGATCGTCGCCAAGGAGGGCTGTGAAGAGGCCGTCAAGGACGTGTTTGCCACCTGGGACCTCCAGGCGGTCGTCATTGGGGAGGTCACGGCTGACGGCCTGTTCCGCACGACGTGGCGGGGAGAGGAGGTCGTCCGCATTCCGGTCTCGGCCCTGACCTCACAGGCCCCGGCCTACGAACGCCCGGCGTCCAGACCGGCCGACCTGACGTCGAAACAACAGCTCGACCTCAGCGCCCTGCCGCTGCCCACCGACTATGCCGCCGTTCTGACCTCCCTGCTCACCGCGCCGAATCTCGCCAGCAAGGAGTGGGTCTACCGGCAGTACGATTTTCTGGTTGGCGGGAATACGGTGGTCCAGCCCGGCTCGGATGCGGCCGTCATTCGGCTGAAGGCGTCGGACAAGGGGCTGGGCATCAGTGTCGATTGTAATAGCCGCTACTGCGCACTCGACCCTGAGCGGGGAGCGGCGATTGCGGTCGCCGAGAGCGCCCGCAACCTTGCCGTCAGCGGGGCCAGGCCGGTGGCCCTGTCCGACTGCCTCAATTTCGGCAACCCGGAGAAGCCGGAGGTGATGTGGCAGTTTGTGCAGGCCATTGACGGTATGCGGGCGGCCTGCGAAGCCCTGGAGGTCGCGGTAGTCAGCGGCAACGTTAGCTTCTATAATGAAACCGATGGGCAGGCCATTCCTCCGACTCCGACCGTGGCCATGGTCGGGATTATGGACACGGTCACGCAACATGTCACCCAGTGGTTTAAGCACCCGGGCGATCTTATCGTCCTGTTGGGCGAAACGCACGAAGAACTCGGCGCGAGCGAATATCTGGCCACGATCCATGGCCAGGAGTGTGGCCGGCCCCCGCGGCTTGACCTGGAACGGGAAAAGCTCCTCCAGCAGGTGTGCCTCCAGGCCGCCCAGGCCGGGCTCTTTTCCTCGGCCCATGATGTGGCGGAAGGCGGATTAGCCGTGGCACTGGCAGAAGCGTGTATCAGCCATCCCCAGCCGACGCTTGGAGCGCGTGTGACCCTGACAGGCGACCTGCGCCCGGATGCCTTACTTTTTGGAGAGAGCCAATCACGGGCGGTCGTTTCGGTCCGACCGCCCGACTGGGAGCGGCTCAAAGCGCTGCTCCACACGAGCGCGTTACCGTTTAGCGTCCTGGGTGAAGTTGGCGGGACGGACCTCGAAATCGTCGGCTATATGAAAATTGCAACCGCCGCCCTACGCCAGCAGTGGCAGACGGCGCTGGCCCAACAGTTGACAAATGAGTAAACGTGCCATCATCTATCGGTCTGTTGAGGGGCACGTTCACTCATTCTGAGCGGGGAGGGATAACGTGGTACACGACACAGCCGGTGCGGTGTTCGATCGTTTCCACGAAGAGTGCGGAGTCGTGGGCGTCTATGGTCATCCGGAAGCGGCCAACCTGGCCTATCTGGCCTTGTATTCCCTACAACATCGGGGACAGGAGTCTGCCGGCATTACCTCTTCAAACGGCCAGACCCTGCTGACGCATAAAGGCATGGGGCTGGTGGCCGATATTTTTGACGAAAAGCGGATTCGCCGCCTGGAAGGAGCCAGCGCCATCGGCCACAACCGCTATTCCACCGCCGGCTCAACCATGCTCAAGAACACCCAGCCCCTGCTGGCCAAGTATACGCTGGGCTCGGTGGCGATTGCGCATAACGGCAACCTGGTCAATGCCGAAGAACTGCGCGCCCGGCTCGAATCGGGCGGCTCGATTTTTCAGTCTACGGTCGATACCGAAGTCATCCTGCATCTCATTGCCGCCTCGCAGGCCGGGCAGCCGGTTGACCGCATTATCGATGCCTTGTCCCAGGTACGGGGGGCCTACTCCCTGGTCTTCTTGAGCGAGGATCATATGGTTGCGGCGCGCGACCCCTACGGGTTTCGGCCGCTGGTGCTGGGGCGCGTCAAACACGCGGGCCAGACGGGCTATGTGGTCACGTCCGAGACCTGTGCGCTGGACCTGATTGGGGCGCAGTATGAGCGGGAAGTCCAGGCCGG
Organism: Candidatus Binatota bacterium; assembly: GCA_011523265.1. GTDB lineage: Bacteria > Desulfobacterota > Binatia > Bin18 > Bin18 > Bin18. The sequence continues at coordinate 14,857 of WTHD01000395.1, read as the reverse complement.
TGAGGTTATTCTGTTTGATGCCCACGGCATGACCTGCTATAGCCCGTTTCCGCGGGCGCCATCGGCCCGCTGTATTTTCGAGCATGTTTATTTTGCGCGGCCGGACAGCACCATGTTCGGGCAGAATGTCTACCAGGCGCGGAAATCGTTTGGCCGACAGTTGGCGCGCGAGGCTCCGGTCGAGGCGGATGTCGTCATTCCCGTTCCAGACTCCGGGGTGCCCGCGGCCTTGGGCTATGCCGAAGAATCCGGACTGCCGTTTGAAATGGGCCTGATCCGTAACCACTATGTGGGCCGGACCTTCATTGAACCCCAGTCGTCCATCCGCCATTTTGGGGTCAAGGTCAAACTCAACGCCCAGGCCGACATTCTGTGCGGCAAACGGGTCGTCGTGGTGGACGACTCCATTGTGCGCGGGACGACCTGTCGGAAAATTGTCAAGATGCTTCGCGCGACCGGTGCCCGGGAAGTCCATTTGCGTATCAGCGCCCCGCCGACCATCGCCCCCTGCTTTTACGGGGTGGATACGCCGACCAGACGGGAATTGATCGCCTCTTCCCATTCGGTCGAAGAGATCAGCCGCTACGTCACCGCCGATAGTCTGGCCTATCTGAGCGAGGAAGGCATGTACGCCGGCCTCCAGGTCAACGGGAACGGCTTCTGCGATGCCTGTTTTACCGGGCGCTACCCGCTGGCTCTGGGGAGCCGTCCCAAAGGCAGCCAGCTCTCGCTGTTCGGCGAACGGGCGTAGGGTCGTCCAGGCTGGGTTATTGGCGGCATCGGCCAAAGCTTTGCGTCGCCCTTCCCCGCTAGCGCAAATCAGGATGCGGTGGAGCGCGTCTCTCTTCTCCTTGAGGAGTGCGGGCTTCCAGCCCGCATGGCGGCCAGGATGGCCGCCCTCCCAGGCCGTTTGGTGCAGGCAGTGTCCTTCCCGACGAGCGCGTACTGGCATGACTACAACGTATCGTGAAACGCTCTAGTGACCATGCAGACTGCGCCCCGACCCCGGCTTGACAGGGTTTGACCCTGCCCCAGGAAATCTTTTATCCTAGGCGGTAGTCTTGCTCGCACCGGGGCTGTGAACGCCCGGAACTCGGCATGTTAGATCTCCCTAATCTTTTGAGCTTCCTGCGTATCGCGCTGGTTCCCTTTCTTGTTTATTGCCTGACGGATACGGACCCGGTCTCAAGCCTGATGGCGGCGGGTATTTTCTTTATTGCCTGTCTGACCGATTATTTCGACGGCTATCTTGCTCGAAAGCACGGGCAGACAACCATTCTCGGCACCTTCCTCGATCCGCTGGCCGATAAACTGCTGGTCATGGCCGCCCTGGTCATGCTGGTGGCCAGCGACCGTGTACCGGGCCCTCCGGCCTGGATGGTGGTGGTGATCCTCGGGCGGGAAATCGCGGTGACCGGGCTGCGGAGTGTCGCCGCCGGACAGGGACTGGTCGTTTCCGCCGACCAGCTTGGCAAATATAAGACCCTCTTCCAGATGTTTGCCCTGCACGGTCTGATTATTCACTATCAATACGGCTTCGTCGATTTTCATCTCCTGGGGATGTATTTTTTGTGGATCGCCCTGGTCGTCGGCGTGTGGTCCGGCCTCGACTATCATGTCACGGTGGCGCGCCTGCTGCTGGGCAAACATCGGGCTGCGGACGACAGGACGGCAACCCCGGCCCAGCCCTCCTCCATACCCGCTTCAACCCCGCCTGCCCAGCAACAACCAGAGAGGTCGGCATGACGGTCCTGGTGACGGGTGCCGGCGGCTTTATCGGCTTTCATGTCAGCCGGTATTTACTCGAACGCGGCGATACCGTCGTCGGACTCGACAACCTGAACTCCTATTATGATGTCCGTCTGAAAGAAGCCCGCCTCGCCCAGCTCACCGCTTATGAGCGGTTTGCATTCGCGCGGCTCGACCTGGCTGACCGACAGGGCATGGAGGACGTATTCGTCCGTCATACGCCGGAGCGAGTGATCCATCTCGCGGCCCAGGCCGGGGTGCGCCACTCCCTGACCAATCCGCACGCCTATATCGACAGTAATCTCGTGGGGTTCATGCATATCCTCGAAGGCTGCCGGCAGACCGAGGTACAGCATCTGACGTACGCTTCGAGCAGCTCGGTGTACGGTGCCAATACAAAGCTGCCCTTTTCGGTGCATGACAATGTTGACCACCCGGTCTCCCTGTATGCGGTCTCGAAAAAGGCCAACGAACTGCTGGCCCATACCTACAGCCATGCCTATCACCTGCCGACGACGGGCCTGCGCTTTTTCACCGTCTATGGCCCGTGGGGCCGGCCGGATATGGCCCTGTTCATCTTCACCAGGGCCATCCTGTCCGGCGAGCCGATTGAGGTGTTCAATTACGGCAGGATGCAGCGCGCCTTTACCTATATCAACGATGTTGTCGGGGGGGTGGTGCGCGCGCATGACCGCATCGCCCAACCCAACCCCCAGTGGTCAGGCAGGAACCCGGACCCCGGCACGAGTACCGCACCCTACCGCGTGTATAATATCGGCCATCCCCAGCCGGTGGAGTTACTCCGCTTTATCGAAGTGCTGGAACGCACCCTGGGGAAAAAAGCTGAAAAACGCCTGCTGCCGCTGCAGGCCGGCGACATACCGGCCACCTGGGCCGATGTTGAGGATCTCGTGCACGATGTGGGCTTCCGTCCCACCACGACCATTGAGGAAGGCATTCCCCGCTTCGTGAAGTGGTACCGCGAGTATTACCGGATCTGAGACTTGGGCGGCGTTCCTCCTGGGAGGGCGACCATCCTGGCCGCCATGCGGGCTGGAAGCCCGCACTCCTCAAGGGGGAGAGAGACGCGCTACACAGCATCATGATTTGCTCCGGCTTAGACCCCATAAACTCAACAGACCCAACAGACTCAACAGACCCAACAGACTCAACAGACCCAATCGACTCAACAGACTTCTACTTGTGTTCGTGTGGTGCGAGGGTGGTCAGCGCCAGCGCGTGGATCGTCTGCTGCATGTCGTCCGCCAACGCGGCGTAGACCAGGCGGTGGCGCTGAACGGAGTTCTTGCCGGTAAACAGCGGAGACACCACCGTGACCCGGTAATGCCCACCGCCGCCCGTGGCCCCGGCATGGCCGGCGTGCAGGGCACTCTCGTCTATGACCCGCACCTCGGTTGCGGACAGGGCCTGCCGGAGCGTAGACTCGATGTGTTCCGGAGTGGTCATTGGTCAAAGAGTAAATGTGTCCTCCAATAGATATCAGATGCCGGACATGTTTACTCTTTTTCGTGCGCGGAGGGAAAAACCGGGGCGCGGCGTTCCATCACGGAGCTGAGCCCCTCGCCCACGTCTTTGCCAAAGAAGCCCAGCATCTCCAGGGCGAGCGAATAATCGAACGAGGTATGCGCGGCCGCCCGTAGCCACTGGTTGAGCGACTGCTTGGTCCAACGAATGGCCTGCTGGGCGCCCGTCGCCAGTTTATTCGCCACTTCCATCGCCTTGGGCATGAGCTCATCCGGCGGGACGACCATGCTGACCAGGCCTATGCGCTCGGCTTCTTTGGCGTCCAGCATATCGCACGTCAGCAAATAGTATTTGGCCTTGGCCATGCCGACCAGCAGGGGCCAGATGACCGCGGCGTGGTCTCCGGCGGCCACCCCCAGCCGGGTATGACCGTCGGTCAAACGCGCCTTCTCCGAGGCAATGCTGATGTCGGCCAGCAGCGCGACCGCCAGCCCAGCCCCGACCGCCACGCCGTTGATCGCCGAGATAATGGGTTTATCGCAGTTGATCATATTGTGGACGATGTCCCGCGCTTCTTTCATCGTCTCGGAGACCACATCAAGATTACCCATGGATTTCTCAACCACGTCAAAATCGCCCCCGGCCGAGAAGGCCCGACCGGCTCCCGTAATCACCGCCACGCGCACGGCGGGGTCGTCCGCGATATCGAGCCAGACCTTGCTCAGTTCGTAGTGCAGGCGGAAATTTGTCGAGTTGAGGGATTCGGGCCGATTAATCGTCAGGAGTGCGATCCCATCGTTCTTCTCGATGATGAGATGTTCATAATTTTCCCGGTACGCCATGCTGCTTCCTCCTTCTTGTTGTGCCGATATGGGTTACAGTTTTTCAAAGCCGGGCGGATTTGTACAGTCAGGGCAGAGCCGGCGGAACCCACCCCGCCGCTACGCGGCACCCCTCCCGAGAGGGGATTATCTGGCGAACGGCGATGTCAAGGAATTGACATATGTGAATGGCGAGCAACAGGGGCTCAGCCTGACTTCGGGGTCGTCACAACCATGTTACCTGTTCCGCAATGAGCCTCCACACCGCACATCCTGCCAAAGACTACGGCGTGAGAATGGTAAACCCCTCACGCGATGCCGCCTGATTGAGCCGCGCGTCAAAGCAGACAAACCCAAGACTCGTCGGATCGTCCTCTGAAGCGACAAGCGCGGAGGCGAGTTGCAAACTGTCCGCAGCCCTGAGCGGATGCACGCGCAACAGCCGTTGCGCCACGGTCTTGATCCGCCGGCTGGGTTGCACCTCGTACCACACCTGCGATAGAGCATTGAGGCGACTGAGGTGGGCCGCCACCTCGTCTGTCGTCAGGCTGCCGTCACGCTCCCGCCGCGAGATTGCCGCGACATACTCGATGGTGGAGCCCCACCACACGACGATATGCTCGTCCGCTTCGAGCACACGGAGCACCGTCTGCCGGCGTGGTTCCTCCACACTCAGGGCGACAAGCGCGGAGGTGTCCCAAAAATTCACCGGCCTCCCTCGTGGCGTTCTTCCGAGCGCTCCTCAAGCACGGCTTCCAGTAGTCCACCGCCCTGGCCTATGGGCTGTTGCAGGATCTCTCGTGGGCTGCCAGCACCACGGCGCGTTACAATACCCGCCTGCACTAACCGTGTGAGCTTGGCGTCTCTATCCACCGCATCCATCTCCTGTACGCTCCCGGCGTCATGACCGATTGGAACAATGCGGGCAACGGGCGTTCGGCGTTCCATCACCAAGACGGATTCTCCCGATTTGACGCGACGCAGATATGCGCTTAAGCCATTTTTGACCTCTGAGATCGTGGCGCGAATCATTCACACCCCTCCTATTAAAATGGCTATGTTAGCCTTTTGAAATAGGCCAAACAAGCCATATTTTCTCCAGCATATCACCTGTATAAAAAACGCACAGCAGCAGTATCGCCCCACGAGCCAGCATCTATTTGACGGGGTTTTGCCGTTCTCCTATCCTGCCACGTGACCGGGATATTCCACCTCAAAAGGGACGGAACCCGATGTCAGCGAGCAAACAGCACGAGGACCACCGCCGCCTAATGGGCCTCGGCCCAATTGCCGCCCACGCCGACATCAACACGGAGCGGAACGTTGAGCGCCATCACCCCCTCCATGCTCTCGCGGACCAGGGCCTGTATCCGCTCAAGCTCGGAGTCCGGCACCTCGAATAACAACTCGTCGTGCACCTGGAGGAGCATGCGCGTCTGGAGCCCCTGCTGGTCGAGCTGGCGGGCAATGGTGACCATGGCGACCTTGATCAGATCGGCCGCCGTGCCCTGGATGGGTGTGTTGATGGCGATCCGTTCCGCTGCGCTGGCCAGTTGCGGACTTTTGCTCCCCAGGTCCGGGACATAGCGCCGGCGACCGAACAGCGTCGAGACATAGCCGCGCTCTTGGGCGCCGGCCAGCGTGCCGTCCATATAGGTCTTAATGCCGCCGTAGCGGCTGAAATACTGGTCGATATAGGCTTGGGCGGTCTTGAAGGGAATGCGTAAAGTCCGCGCCAGTCGCCGCGCTCCCATGCCGTAGATCAGACCGAAATTAATCGTTTTGGCCTCACGCCGCTGGTCGCTCGAAACCGCATCTATGGAGGTCTCAAAAATCTCCGCCGCGGTGCGGGCGTGGACGTCCTGACCTTTGTGAAAGGATTCGACCAGGACGGGGTCCTGGCTCAGGTGGGCGAGGAGGCGCAGCTCAATCTGGGAGTAGTCGGCGGAGAGGAGGCGCCAGCCGGGTTCCGGCACAAAGGCCGTGCGGATGCGCCGGCCCTCTTCACTCCGGATGGGAATATTCTGCAAATTCGGATTGCTGGAAGACAGTCGGCCCGTCGCCGTCACAGTCTGATTAAACGAGGTATGTACGCGACCGGTGTCCGCCCGGATGAGCTTGGGCAAGGAGTCAACATAGGTGCTCTGGAGTTTGGCGAAGCTCCGGTAGGCCAGGATCTTCTCCGGCAGGGGATATTCTTCGGCCAGACGTTCAAGTACGGATGAATCGGTGGACGATCCCGTCTTGGTCTTTTTGCCGCGCGGCAGTCCAAGCTTCTCGAACAGGATGGACTGGAGCTGCTTGGGGGAGGCGATATTAAACGGCTCTCCGGCCATGGCGTGGATTTCCGCTTCGAGCCGGTCCCGCTGTTGCCCGAATTCCTCAGACAGGCGCGCCAGCACGGCGGTGTCCACCCGCATCCCGGTCCGTTCCATGTGGGCCAGCACTTGCACGAGCGGGGTTTCAATATCGGCGAACAGGCTGTCCATGCCTTCTTGTGTGACCTGGGGAAACAAACGGTGAGCCAGCCGGAGGGTCATATCCGCGTCCTCCCCGGCGTAGCGCGTGGCGTCCTCGACCGACACATCGGCAAAATTCTTTTTGGCGCCATCGGTCACGTCCTCATACGAGACCATGGTGTAGCCCAGATGTTCTTGCGCCAGGTCATTCAGGTTGTGGCGCTGCGTCGGGTTGAGGAGATACGAGGCCAGCATGGTGTCAGCCAGGCGGTTGTGCGAGTGCAGGCCGTAGTTGGCCAAGACCATCAGGTCATATTTCAGGTTCTGACCGATGAGGGTCAACGAGGGGTCGGCAAAAAGCGTGCGGAGTGCGGCGAGCGTCTTGTCGAGCGGTACGTGGGGGGCGGCATCGTCCGAGCGGTGTCCAACCGGAATATACCAGGCCTGCCGCTCTTCGATCGCCAGCGAAACGCCCACCAGTTCCGCATCGAGCGGGTTGAGCGCCGTCGTTTCCGTATCGAGGCAATAGGTTGTGGCTGCCTGAATACGGGCGACGAGCGAGTCGAGCTGTTGCGCGGTGCGCACAGACTCATAGACACCGGGGGGTTCCGTCGGCGCGGCGCGTTCATCGGCCAGGGAAAACTCCCAGTCGGTGTCCAAATCGGCCAGGAAGCGACGGAACTCAAACTCGGTGAACAGCTCGTGTAAACGCTCGTGGTCTGGCGCTGACAGCGCCAGGTCTTCAAGCGCCGGGGGCAAGGGTACATCCTGTCTGAGGGTCGCCAGCGTTTTTGACAGGCGCGCCAATTCGGCGTGCTCCCGGATACGCTGGCCAAGCTTGCCTTTGATTTCGGCGGCGTGCTGCAGTACGCTCTCCAAATTCTGCCACTGCGTGATCAGCTTGATCGCGGTCTTCTCACCAACGCCGGGGATTCCAGGGATATTGTCGGTGGCGTCGCCCATCAAAGCCTGCACCTCGACAACGCGTCCCGGCTCGACGCCGAATTTTGCCTGCACTTCGGCAGGGCCGATGCGCCGGTCCCGCATGGTATCGAGCATGCTGACTCGCTCCGAGACGAGCTGCATCAGATCCTTATCCCCGGAGACAATGACCACCTCCGCGCCGTCTCGCCCCCAGCGCGTCGCCAGGGTGGCGATAATGTCATCAGCCTCGTAACCGGCAAGTTCAAGAATAGGAATATTATAGGCTTGGACAACCTCTTTTATGCGGGGGATCTGCACCCGCAGCTCATCCGGCATTGTGGTCCGGTTGGCCTTATACTGCGGGTAGATGTCGTGGCGAAAATTCTTTCCTGGGGAGTCAAAAACCATGCCGAGATGGCTAGGGGCGTGCTCCGCATGAATGCGCTGGAGCATATTCACAAAACCGAAGATGGCGTTGGTTGGAAATCCCTGAGCGTTGGTCAGATCCCGTACCGCGTAAAAGGCACGGTAGATGTACGACTGTCCATCAACGAGGAAAACGGGAGTGGATACTGGTGTCACAACGCAACTGCGGCAGGAGAGAAGAAAGCGGGTGACCGGGGTCGAACCGGCGACCTTGTGCTTGGCAAGCACACGCTCTAGCCAGCTGAGCTACACCCGCGTTGAGCGCAATATTCAGGGGCTGAGCCTACCACACCTCAGCCGAGAGTCAACTGTCCGTGCGGGCTGCCGTGCCGGTATGACCAAACCCGCCGTGACGCTGCGTGGAGCCGAGCGCATCGACTTCTGTCCAACGGGCCCGGGCCACCGGAGCGATAATGAGCTGGGCGATGCGGTCGCCCCGTTTAACCTCGACCGGTTTGTCGCCCAGGTTAATGAGCAAGACCTTGACCTCTTCCCGATAGTCGGCGTCTATCGTTCCGGGAGCATTCAGGATGGTCAGCCCCTGGCGCAGGGCGAGTCCGCTCCGGGGACGAACCTGGGCTTCGTAATCCTGCGGCAGGGCGAGGGCGAATCCGGTTGGAATCACGGACCGTTGGAGAGGGGCAAGGACGACGGTGTCCGTAAGAGCGGCGGCAATATCCATCCCGGCAGAGCCGGGGGTCATATACCGAGGGAGCGGGATCGCTGGCTCGCCCAGTTCATCCTGGCGTACGCGCGTAATGGGAACGACAATCTGTGCGCTCACCCGATGGGGCCCCCTCGGTGGTGCTCTGCACCACTAACGTGCCGCGTCCTGCTCTGCCAGGGCTTCACGCCGACTGAGACGAATTTTTCCCTGCCGATCGATCTCAAGGACTTTAACGGTAATCTCGTCCCCTTCGTCAACAATATCGGTCACCTGCCGCACCCGCTCAGGCGCAAGCTGGGAGATGTGGACCAGCCCTTCTTTCCCAGGCAGGATTTCGACAAAAGCCCCAAAATCGACCACCTTCTTGACCGTTCCGGTGTAGAGCTTGCCGATCTCCGCATCCGCGGTGACCGCCTCGACTTTGCTGATCGCCCGGTCCATGGAGTCCCCGTCGGAGGAGGCAATAGACACCGTGCCGTCGTCTTCGACGTCAATTTTGACTCCGGTCTCTTCGACAATGGAGCGGATCATTTTGCCGCCTGGACCAATCAGGTCCCGAATTTTATCCGGCTTGATTTTCAGGGTCAGTATCCGCGGGGCATGTTCGGCGACCTGCTCGCGCGGCGTTTCGAGCGACTCGGCCATCTTCCCAAGAATGTGCAAACGCCCGTCACGGGCCTGGTAGAGGGCCTGGCGCATAATCTCACGCGTGACACCGGCAATTTTGATATCCATTTGGAGGGCGGTAATCCCGTCGGCCGTGCCCGCAACCTTGAAGTCCATATCGCCCAGATGATCCTCGTCACCGAGAATATCGCTGAGAATCCGAACCTCTTCTCCTTCTTTGATCAGCCCCATCGCAATGCCAGCGACCGGGGCCACAATGGGGACGCCAGCGTCCATCAGCGACAGCGCGCCGCTACACACGGTGGCCATGGAGGAAGAGCCGTTGGATTCCAGAATTTCCGACACGACCCGGATAGTATAGGGGAATTCATTTCCCGCCGGGAGAACGGCCAGCAGTGCCCGTTCAGCAAGGGCGCCGTGCCCAATCTCTCGCCGTCCGGGATTCCGCATCGGACGTGCTTCCCCCACACTGAAAGGCGGGAAGTTGTAATGCAGCATGAATTTCCTGTACTGCTCACCGATCAAAGCATCCACCCGTTGCTCGTCTGCGGATGTACCCAGCGTCGCAACCGCCAGGGCCTGTGTTTCGCCCCGTGTGAAAAGGGCCGAGCCATGCGTTCGGGGCAGCATGCCGACCTCGCACGAAATAGGACGAACGTCGGTCAATCCGCGCCCATCTACGCGCTGGCTCTTGTCAACAATCGCCGTGCGCATGATTTCGCCAGTCAGCTTTTCCAGGGCTTCTGCAACCTCCCCGCCTCGCTCGGCGAACTCTTCCCCGAGCGCCTCAGTCGCTTCCTTCTTGGCGGACTTGATGGCAGCCCCACGCTCCAGTTTAGCCGCAATCGTCAGAGCCGCACTGAGCTTTTGGGTCGCTGCGGCCCGAACACGATCAGCCAGCTCGGTATCAGTCGCGGGCTCCGCGAACTGTCGTTTTGGCTTTCCGGCGACCCGAACAAGTTCGTCCTGCACGTCGAGAACCGGAGCCGCGGCTTCCTGAGCAAGGAACAGTGCCTCAAGCATGTCTTCTTCAGAGACTATGCGCGCGCCGCCCTCAACCATGACAATGGCATCCCGGCCAGCAGCAACAAACAGGTTAATATCGCTGTCCTGGAATTGGCTCTGCAACGGATTGACCACCAACTCTCCGTGTAAGCGTCCAATCCGTACGCCGGCGATTGGCCCCCCAAAAGGGATATCGGAGACGTGCAAGGCCGCAGAGGCGCCAATGAGGGCCAGGGTGTCGGCATCGTTTTCTCGATCGACCGACAGGACCGACGCAACAAGCTGGGTCTCACAGGCAAAGCCCTTGGGGAAGAGCGGCCGAATCGCCCGGTCTACAATCCGTGAGGTGAGGACCTCTCGCTCTGCCGGACGCCCTTCCCGCTTAAAAAATCCACCGGGAATTTTTCCCGCGGCATAGGTTCGCTCTTGGTAGTCAACGGTCAAAGGGAAAAAGTCGATCCCCTCACGCGGTGCATCTGACGCCACCGCGGTCACTAGGACAACGGTTTCCCCGTATTGGACGAGGGCTGCGCCACTCGTCTGTTTAGCAAGACGCCCGGTTTCAATGGACAGCGGGCGGCCGTAGTATTCCATTTCGATCTTTTTATACATGTCTTCCTTCAACGTTTTCTGCGCCAGGGTCCTGACGACGCAGCGATTACTCTCTCCACAATAACGGACAACAAAAATGGGAACCTTGACCTAGCGTCGCAAGCCGAGGCGTTGGAGCATACTGCGATAGCGCTGTATATCCTTACTCCGCAGGTAGTCGAGCAAACGGCGGCGACGACCCACCATTTTGAGCAGGCCGCGCCGAGAGAGGTGGTCTTTTTTATGGGTTTTGAAATGCTCGGTGAGGTGGACGATCCGCTTGGTCAGAATGGCAATTTGGACTTCGGGTGATCCCGTATCCTTGTCGTGCACCCGAAACTGACTGATGGTTTCGCTTTTCTGTTCAGCCTCCTGCATAAGTCTTCCTTCTTTCTTCCTTACTCCTTGATTATTCTTTTCGTTTTTAACACGCTGTTTTCCTAGTGTAAAGTTAGAATACCCGGGCCAGCTTCCAGGTCTCCTGCTCGGCGGTAACAATGGCAATCAATTCACGCTCCGCGCTCAGAATCCGGGCCGTCTCGCCTGTGGCCTGGGCTGCGGGCAGTGTCCGTAAAAAAGCCTGCTGTCCGTGCCGGATGAGCGCCGCCTCCGGGGCTGATACCACAAAAGTCCGGTAGGACTGGGTCGCCTGGGCTGATGAGAGCAGGGGCAACGGCTGTCCCGGCTGGAGACTCTGGACCTGAGAGAGCGGGATGGCCTGGTCGAGGGTGAACGCACCAAAAGCCGTCCGACGGAGACTCGTCAAATGGGCAAGACTGTTCAGAGCCACTCCTATATCGGCGGCCAGGACCCGGATATAGGCCCCCTTTGAGCACGAGACAGAAAAATGAATGGCGTGCGGCTCTCCGAGCGTCAGAGCGAGGTGGGACACATGCACCCGACGGGGCTCGCGCTCCACCTCAATGCCTTGCCGGGCCAGTTTGTACAGCGGGACCCCTTTTCGCTTGAGCGCGGAATACATCGGCGGAGTCTGCCAGTAATCGCCCATAAACCGCTGCTCGATCTTTCTCAGCTGCGTCGGGGTGCAGGCTGGAACAGACGCCGTGCGGGTGACCGTCCCGGTGCAGTCGAGCGTATCGGTCTCGACGCCGAGTTGCAGCGTTCCGGCATAGGACTTCTGTTCGGCCATGAGGAACTGCGAGAGTTTGGTTCCGGCCCCCAGACAGATGGGCAGCAGGCCACTGGCAAAGGGGTCAAGCGTCCCGAGATGACCGATTTTTTTGACCTGCAGCGCCTTTTTGAGAATACGGACAACCTCCGCAGACGTCGGCCCTGGTGGCTTGTCGATGAGGAGGAGACCATCAGGTCCGGCCACTAGCGGTCTTCCTGTTTTATTTGATGAAAAAGATTTTCCAGGTGGTTGACCTCATCCAGGGTCGTGTCATAGAGAAATTCCAGCGTGGGGGTGTAGCGGAGTTGCAAACGGGCTGCCACCTGACGGCGGATATAGCCAGCCGCACTCCGGAGACCGGCCAGGGCCTCCGCACGGGTTTCGTCCTGGAGGGTCCGCACGAAGATGCGCGCCAGGCGGAGGTCGGGGCTCAGGGTCGCGGCAGTCACGGTTACCCCGCTGACTCTGGGGTCTTTCACTTCCCGTAAGACAATATCGGCAATCGCGTGGAGGAGCAGACCGCTCACCCGTTCAGGACGACGGACAGGCATATCAATCTTCTAGTAATGGAGAATCTCGACCTGAGTTTCACCCAGCTCAGCGACGTGCAGCCGTTCAATAAAATTCGTCACCGCCTGTAAGGCGCCCTCAACATAGGCGTGATCAGAGCCGACTTGGCAGACCGCCAGAGCCATTGTTTGCCACTGGTCTTGCTCGGCGTACTCTGCGATAGAAACGTTGAACTCGTTCCGGACGCGGCTCTTGATCTTCCGAACAACGCCACGTTTCTCCTTGAGGGAATGACTCGCATGACAGTAGAGGATCAGTCGAAGCACGCCCACAACCATCGGCCACCTCCTGATAGGGCACGGAAACGACCGGGCAGCAGACCACCCTGCCTGGGCACCCCACCCCGCCGCTTTCCCCTGTCCCGGCTATGACGCGTGCTGTTCCACTTCCTGAGGGCGTGGTTCGAGGCGCCGTGCGACTTCTTCGAGCTCATACACCTCCAAGACATCGCCGACTTTGACATCCTGAAAATTCTCGACGCTGGCCCCGCATTCCGTTCCGGCCGAGACTTCGCGGACGTCGTCCTTGAATCGACGCAGCGTCGAGAGACGTCCGGTGTGGACCACCACGTGATCACGGACAACCCGAACCTGAGCCCCGCGCGTGACTCCACCTTCGACCACCATGCAGCCGGCAACCATACCGATCTTTGAAACCGAAAAGACCTCCCGGACTTCCGCTCGACCGAGCGGGTTTTCTTTATAGGTCGGGGCGAGCATGCCCTCCATGGCCGCCCGGACATCGGCAATGACATCATAAATAATGCCGTACAATCGCAGCTCAATACCCTCCCGGTCCGCCAACTGAGCCGCCTTGATCTCGGGGCGGATATTAAAGCCGATAATAATGCCCTTCGAGGCTGAGGCGAGCAGGACGTCGGATTCGGAGATACCACCAACAGAGGCGTGGAGCACGGTCAGCTTCACCTCGTCGGTAGACAACCGGGTCAGCGCATCCCGTACGGCTTCGGCCGAGCCCTGGACATCGGCTTTAATAATCACCCGAAGCTCCTGCACTTCTCCGGCTTGGGCCTGTTGGTAAAAGTCTTCGAGCGAGGTCCGACTACTCTTCGTCAATTCCGTCTCACGCCGCTTCTCTGTCCGGTAGTCTGCGATCTGACGCGCCTTGGCTTCATCACCCAGGGAGACAAACATATCCCCGGCTTCAGGTACTCCGGTCAGGCCAAGAATCTCGACCGGCATGGACGGAAGGGCAATTTTTACCTTCTGGCCCCGACTATCAATCATGGCCCTGACCCGGCCATGTTCCGTACCGCACACAAAGGGATCGCCGACTTTCAATTGTCCCTCTTGTATCAGTACCGTGGCGACCGCCCCACGACCCCGGTCGAGCTGGGCTTCCACAATGACCCCACGAGCAAATTTGTTCGGATTGGCGCGCAGTTCCATGATGTCAGCCTGGAGAGTCAGCATCTCCAAGAGATGCGCAATCCCCTCTCCGGTGAGAGCGGACACCGGAGCAAAAATAATATCCCCGCCCAAATCCTCTGCGACCAGGCCCTGGGACATCAGCTCGCGCTTGACCCGTTCGGGGTCTGCTCCTGGCTTGTCTATTTTGTTCACCGCCACGATGATGGGCACCTCGGCTGCCTGGGCGTGATTAATGGCCTCAACGGTCTGGGGCATGACCCCATCGTCCGCAGCCACCACCAGCGTCACAATATCCGTTGCCTTGGCGCCACGCGCGCGCATAGACGTAAATGCCTCGTGGCCTGGGGTGTCAAGAAACGTCACGCTGCGGCCTTCGACCGGCACATTATAGGCCCCGATGTGTTGGGTAATGCCGCCCTGTTCGTGGTCGGTGACATTCGTCTGTCGAATCTTATCCAGCAGTGACGTTTTCCCATGGTCGACATGCCCCATGATGGTCACCACCGGCGGTCGCGGCTCAAGCGCGCCATCATCTTCTGAGGCTTCGTGCTCGTCTTCCAGGACAGACTCCGCATCAAAAGCCACATTCTCGACCGTATATTCGAAGTCCGCGGCCACGAGCGAGGCCGTATCATGATCGAGCACCTGATTGATGGTCGCCATGACCCCAAGGCTCATCAGCTTTTTGATGACTTCTCCAACCTTGACCCCCAGACTGTGAGCGAGATCTCCGACGGTAATCACTTCGGATATCCGCACAACCCGCTTGCTGGCCTTGGGAACCGTAATTTCGGTCTGCCGCTGCTCTTTACCCGGCAGGAGCCGCTTCTTTTTGGCCCCTCGCGCGACGTGTGCTTCTCGCTCTTGGACATCGAGCGACTCGGCGCTGCGGATAACCTTCCGCTTCTTGCCGCGCTTTTTCCCGCTCGCCCCTATCCCTTCACCACTCGTCCCCTCACGGAGACCGACATCAGCGGGGAAAGAGGGAGAAGAAGGGGGCCGGGTGAAGC
>WTHD01000324.1 GCA_011523265.1 Candidatus Binatota bacterium | reverse complement strand
ACCCAGCACGAGCTGTTTATACGTGAGTGGCTGCGGCTCATCGTCGGCCTGCGCGGTGACGTGTTTGTCTTTGATGTTGATGATCGGTCCCCGCACGAGGTGACGGACACTCCGCGGCTCCAGGGCAATACGACCGACGGCATTGTCAGCCCAAAGGCCAGTCTGATTCTCTCGCCCTTCACCAACCCAGCGAGCCTCTGGCACCAGACCGACTTCTTTCTCAATTTTGGGATGGGCTATCATTCCAACGATGCCCGGGACGCGGTCCAGCCAGGAGGCAGCGGGCTGGCTCGCTCGACCGGCACAGAAATCGGAGCGCGCACCAGGCTGTATAACCGGGTCGAGCTGGCCTCCTCGCTGTGGTGGCTCGACCTGGGCAGCGAATTGGTCTTTGTAGGCGACGAGGGCACGACCGAACAGCGTGGCCCCACGCGCCGCTGGGGCGTGGATATTGAGATACGGGCCGAAGTGTTGCCCTGGCTGTTGTTTGACTACGACTTGACGTATGCCGACCCCCGCTTTCGCGTCACGGGCGAGGCCATTCCCCTGGCTCCGACTTTGCTGATGAACGGAGGGCTGACGGCCTACCCGATTGAGAATTTTTCTGCTGCCCTGCGGGTGCGCTTTCTGGATGACCGGGCCGCCAATGAAGACCGGAGCGTGATTGCACGGGGCTATACCCTGATCGACCTGCTGGTGCGCTACCGGTGGCACAATATTGAGGTGTCCTTTGATGTGCTCAATCTCGCCGACACCGACTGGCGGGAGACGCAGTTTGCGACAGACTCCTGTCTCCGGCGTGAAGTCGGTAGAGACAGGAGGTGCCCTCGGAGCGGCGGCGGGCCGGGAATTGCCGATACCAATATGGTGTCCGGTTACGGCATCAAGGTCCGTAGCGGGTTGACAGTGTTTTTCTAGGAGGGACGTCGCATGCAGCGCCTCTACTGAAACGGGGCGTCGTTGTCCACGCCTAACAGGTGTTTCCCAACCAGTTCCGAGACCCGGTCGGGATGGGCGTTGATATGCAGCGGCATGGCCTGAAAGTCGCGATAGCGGCGCTCAAAAGAACCGCCTTCGCGCAAGCCGTTACCGCCCTGGACGCGCAGGAGCAGGCGCATGGCTTCGTCACACAGCCGAATCGCCGTCATGCTATAGCCGAGCTGGCGCAGATAGTCCGTCTCCGTGGGGATAATACCCGCCTCGATCCGCGCGTCTGTTTCCGCACAGCCCGTCAGGACGGCTGCGCGGGCCGAGCTGATGGCAGCGCCGGCCTGACCGATGTTGAGCTGGACCGCGGGCCGTTCGGCGACTTTCACCCCAAAAATGGCCACCCGGCCGCTCAGCCCCTGGCAGACTTCCGCCAACGCGGCCGAGGCAACCCCGACCGCCTGCGCGCCGAGCCAGAGATCGGACACCGCAACCCAGTCTTCACGATAGCGGTGGGCGACCATAGGGTGGTCCGGGTCTCGGAATCGGACCCGAAAATCGATGGGAAAAGACCGGATCAATGAGGCAGGAATGGTCACGGCCTCATAATTGACGTGATCGGTGGCCGAGGCGCGCAGGCTCATCGAGAGCCAGGTTGGGTCAACGGACACGCCCTGAGCATCGGTCCGGACAACGGTAAAGCGCAGATCCGGTTTTTCATCGGGTGATTGTGTCTCGCGGTCGAGCGCAAACAGGCAGGCGGTCCAGTCACCGTAACGAGAACCCGAGGCGAAACTGGCCCGACCGTTGAGGATCAGGTCTTCCCCTTCAATTTTGCCGTGGACGCTGGTACCCGCCCCTGCGGGAAAACTGACCCATTCCCGCTGGGCGACCATCTGCCGCAGAACCTCGCTACCGTCCGGACCGAGTTGACCGCAGATAAAGTGAAACACGCACAAGTGGTTCCACAGACACCAGGCGGTTGAAGCACAGGCCCCGGCCACGGCTTCCAACTCCTGGGCGATGGCTCCGATACTGGCCTCGACCCCGCCGATATTGCGCGTGGCTGAAGCCCGAATGAGGTCGGTGTTTTTGATGGCGGTGATCACGTCCAAATCGACGCTGCGCGTCCGGTCGGCGTGGGCGGCCTGCTCGGCAATAACGGGCAGAATCGGAGCGCACAGCAGATCGCTATCGGTGTTGAGAAAGGTCGGGACAGGCTGCATGGGTCACTCCTGTGGCGGCGTTAGGGAGTATGTTCCAGGACCCACAGAATCAGGTCGGCAGTCCCCTCGTCTCCCCAGCGGCTGGAATCGAGCAGCAGAGTATAGTGGCTCGGGTCACGCCAGTCGCCGTGGTAGAAGGTGTGGACATAATCTGCCCGCAGTTTGTCCATGCCGGCAATCCGTTGCCGGGCCTGGTCCCGGTTCAGACCTTCGGCCTGGATCACACGCTCAATCCGCGCTTCGAGCGGCGCGTGCAGGAACACGTGCAGGGCCTTGGGATGATGCTCAAGAATACGATTCCCGCCACGGCCCACCAGAATGGCGTTCCCCTTTTGGGCCACCTCCTCAACGATGGTTTTGGTCATGCGGACGAGTTGGGCATCGTTGAGCCAGAGTGGCGGCGGAATATCATAGGCGGACTCAAAGCCGCCCAGACCGAACAGACCGACCATACGCTCAATAAAGGAGTCGACCCGCTCGTCTTTTGCGTCAATATAGTCTTCTGCGACCTGATACTGCGAGGCGATCTGCCGCACGATCTCTTTTTCCCAGACCGTCCAGTTCAAACGCCGACCCAGCTCACGGGCAATCAGGCTGCCACCGCTGCCGTAGAGATGAGATAGAGTCAGGATGGACTTTCCCATGATCGCCTCCCTATTGACTCACGATGAGTGAGCGCATTCTAGGAACCCGGACGTTCCTTTGTCAATTCTCTCCACAGAGTACACCTCCCCTCCGACGGATATGCAGCTGCCGGACACATTTACTCTGTATCCCCCTAGCGCTGGGATACAAACAGAAAAGCACGGCCAACGGCCGGCTTATCCCGGATGTGTTGACCTGGCGCCCCGAAAACAAACTCCGGGATGTGGTCGGCGTTAATATCGCCGGGCGAGGCCAGCGCATAGCCGAACATCGAACCCTGGTGCGGGTAGGGGTTGTCAAAGGTAATCAAATGGCGGCCGTCGCGGCCGTTATAGAGGAAGACTTCTCCCTGGACGTGAAACTCATCGACCCTCTGAAATGGGGCGCCGACCAGGATTTCGGGGATCTCATCCGTATTCACATCCGGTATGGCGGACATGATCCAGCCAAACCCGGCCGAGGGACGTGGGACCGGGTCGTGGAAAGTCAGCAGCAGGCGGCCGTCGGTCCCGCTAAAGGCAAAGGCCGCCCCCTGGGCGGCGACTGCCCCGACATCCTGATAGGGCGCGCCAATGAGCAGGTCCGGGACGCTATCCTCATTCAGGTCTCCAGCCGATGTGACATACCAGCCGAACGACGCGCCGGCCTGTGGCTGAGGATGATCGATGGGGTACAGCAGGCTGCCATCTGCGCCGCTATACACATAGGCCCGCCCCTGCGTGCTCCGACCCTCGACAGTGGAGTAGGGCGCACCGACAGCGATATCCGGGATGCCATCGCGGTTCAGGTCGCCCGTCGAATTTACCGTCCAGCCAAAGCCTTCGGCGCCGGAATCGGGTGGTGGGGCGAGGGTGTGGAGGGCAGTACCGTCACGACCCTGAAAGACAAACGCCCGACCCTCGTGGTCCTGGCTATGCGCGCCCACAATGAATTCGGGAATACCGTCTCCGTCCAGATCCCCGGCAGAAGCGACGGACCAGCCAAACCCCGCGCCCGCACTTTGTTGAGGGGATTCGAGGGAATGGAGGAGCTGCCCCTCGCGGCCACTAAAGACAAAGGCCTGTCCGCTGCCCACACGTTTACTCACGTTGTATTCGCTGCCGTCCTCGGCAGTCCAGCCAAAGACCAATGTCTCCGCGCTACCGGCTTCGCCCTGGCCGAAAGCGCCAATAATACAATCCGGTACGCCGTCCTGATTCACATCGCCCGCCGCGGCAACGGAAAATCCAAACGCGGCATCTGCCTGGGGATGCGGGTCGTCCAGCTCCAGTAAGAGCTCGCCGGTCTGACCGTCGAAAATAAAGGCCCGGCCCTGATGGTTATTCTCGTCCCAGGTTTGCTCGTACGCGCCGACAATATAATCGGGGATCGCGTCGCCATTCACATCGCCCAGCGTGGCTAGGGAGGAAGAGAAACCGGAAAAGATCAGCCGATTCGGGGTGTCCAGGGTGCGGATTTCCGGCCCCGCCCAGGTCGGGCCGCAGAGGAAGAACAAGACACTCAGCCACAGAAACGGAACATGCCACATAAGGGTCCTTTGGGTCTTTGGGGTCCTTTGGGTCTTTGGGGTCAAGACCCAATGACTCAACCGACCCAATAGACCCAATTAAGGCCCGTCGGTCATATCCTAGCCCTGACAGGCTGTCAAACCGTCTTTCTCTTGCCGCTCGCCAGCACATAGACTTCGGCCGAGCCCTTGCGCGTCGCTTCCGGGCGGGAGGTTTTGACCGTCTTGAAGGCGGAGCGTAACGTCGTGACAAAAGGCTGATAGTCTGCGCTCATAAAGGTTTTGAGGAATAAGTTACCGCCTGGCTTCAACAGGGGGTCGCAGCAGCTCAGAGCGGTCTGGCATAAGGCGGAGACGCGGGCGTCATCGGCTTCGCGCACCCCACTCAGCTTGGGCGCCATGTCCGAGAGGACGACATCGGCCGGGCGACCCAGGGTGGCGAGGAGAGCTTGCTGCTGCTCCGGGTCGGTGGCATCGCCTTGCACCAGGGTGACGTTGGCAAGCGGGAGGGGCTCCAGCTTGACCAGATCGATACCCAGCACCCGCCCGGACGGCCCGACCGCCTTGGCCGCGACCTGGACCCAGCCGCCCGGCCATGCACCGAGATCAATGACCCCGTTCCCCACTCGCAAAAAGCGCCAGGCACGGTTGAGTTCCAGGAGTTTGTACGCCGCGCGGGAGCGATAGCCCTCCCGCTTGGCTTTTTTATAGAAGGCGTCCTTGCGTTTGTAAGTCACGGACACTGGAACGGCTATTTGGGCGCCATGCGAATGGCGCCGTCGAGCCGGATGGTTTCACCATTTAACATGGCGTTCTCTATGATCTGGCAGGCCAGGGCGGCATATTCCGCCGGACGGCCCAGGCGTTGCGGAAAGGGCACGCTGGCCCCGAGCGCCTGCCGGGCCGGCTCGGGCAGCCCCATCAGCATCGGCGTCTCAAAAATCCCCGGCGCGATGGTACAGCAGCGTATCCCGGTGCGGGACAGGTCGCGGGCAATCGGCAGCGTCATACCGACAACGCCGCCTTTTGAGGCCGAATAGGCCGCTTGACCGATCTGCCCGTCAAAGGCCGCGACCGAGGCCGTATTAATGATAACGCCGCGCTCACCGTCGTCATTCGGCGCGTTTTTCGCCATGTGCGAGGCAACGAAGCGAATCACGTTAAACGTGCCGATGAGGTTGACCTCAATGGTTTTGCGGAACGGCCCGAGGTTGAGCGGCTCGTTGCCTTTGCCCAGGGTCCGGCCCGCGGTGGCAATGCCGGCGCAGTTGACCGCAATATGGATAGCACCAAAGCGGCCGGCCGCCTGGGCGAGGGCAGCCGCCAATTGATCGTCATTCGTCACATCCGCTTCGAGAAACGCGGCATTTCCCCCGAGTTCTTCGGCAATGGCGGCACCGTTCGATTTGCTCAGGTCCAGCATCGCCACGCTGGCCCCTTGGGCCGCCAGCGTTCGTGCCGTTGCCTCGCCCAGGCCGGAACCGCCACCGGTGACGACCGCCACGCTCTTCTGAATATCCATATCTGTCCTCCGTGTAATCTCGGCTGGCTCAGGTCTGCCAGGGCCGGATGTAGCGTTGATATACTTTTGGCAGTTCCGTGGGAAGGGATGTCACGTCTTCGAGGACCATATAACGTGATGGCGCGCACATGTCTCGCAGATAATCATGCCCGGCCTTATCGATGGTCAGACAGAAAGTCAGCACGCCGGCCTGGTCGGCCTCGCGCAGCGCCATCATGGTGTCCTGAATGCCGTAGGTGGCTGAGCGCCGGTCAGTGCCGTAGTCCATATCCTGGGGAAAGCCGTCGCTGAGCAGGACCAGGAGCTTGACCCGACAGGCGATGTCTTTGAGCTTTTCCAGGGAGTGACGAATGGCCGGGCCCATCCGGGTCGAACGCTTGGGTTCAATCGCACCGATCCGGCCCTTAATGGTCGGAGAGAGAGATTCGGTGAAGGATTTGACGTGATAGAATTCGACATTGTCACGGCCCTGGCCGGAAAAACCGTAGACCGCGTAGGCATCGCCGATCTCTTCCAACGCTTCCGCCATCAAAACCAGGGCTTCCTTCGTGACATCAATAATGCGACGTGGCTTGGGCTGCGACGCCGCGGGTTTTTTCTTCCACGCGGCCAGCCAATCGTCCGGGTCGTCCTGACTAGACGTGGGTGAAAGAGTAGACGTGTCCAGCATCTCGTGGGTATTGGAGGACACGTTTACTCTTTGCAGCGGCACCACGGGTTCGTCTGTTGAGGCACTCATATCCAGCAGAAACAGGGCCGCAACATCCCGCTCGGTCTGGCGTTTGGTGGTGTAGACCTTGGGCGAGGGCGCAAGCCGCGCCCGGCGGTCGCTGACTGCGGTCACCACCGCGTTCAGATCAAACTCCTCGCCGTCCTCAAGCCCGCGCACGAGTCGATACTGCTCGGGTCGGATGCGTTGAAACTCGGCCTTGATAGCCGGGGTGAGGGCGACATAGTCGCCCAACGTCTTGGCAAAAAACTCGCCCGCATCACCGCTGAGCATAATTTCGCGCAGCCGGCACCAGCGCGCGCGATAATCGGCAATATGATAATCCCACTCGTCATAGAAAAAGGTCAGGGCTTCCTGTCGCTCTCTCCGGCGCCGAGTACTCATTACTGTGCCATTCTCGGGCAGGGGAGTGTCCGGGTCGCCATGGGCCGGCAACTTGCCGTCCAGGTCCGTAATATATAATCCCTGCGGGCTCAGGCTGTCCGGCTTGCCCTGGCGGATGTTGAGTTCTATTCCGGCCTCAAGCAAGGCTTTGAGCTCTTCCGGGGACAGCGGCGCTCCGCCGCTGTCGTCATCTTCCTCGGGTTCCAGGGCTAACTGGGGCAGCTCCGGCATCTCTTCTGTTGGCGGTGGACTGTCATCGGTCATGTCCGGGTCGATGAGCGCATCGCCGGTCATTTTTTCAAACAGCGCGGCCTCAAACGAGGCCGGGTCCTGCTCTTGAGACTGCACCATCACCAGCGAGGACAGAATGCGCTGATACGTATCGGCCGCCCACCGGGCCGAATCATACACCGTGTGAGACGGCTGCGGGGGAAGCGGCAGCGTGGCAAAGAGGGCTCGCAAGGTTTCGGGCAAGAGCGAAGGCAAGGACACGGCGTTCAACCAGTCGAGGTCCAACCGCAACCCGCGGTAGGACTGACCGATCCGGTGGGTTACGCGCCGCGTTTCCACGAGCAGAAAAAGGGCTTCGACCACATGAGGGTGGGGGAAGCAGGCAAAGAAAGCGTCCAGACCGCCGCTGGGCGGTGCTGGGTCCTTGGAGTCTATGGGGTCCATGGAGTCATGACTCAACCGACCCAATGACCCCATGGACTCAATAGACTCTCCGAGCTGTGGCCACAGACGTTCCAGACGAAAGTCATAGGTGCCAAACTCACGCCGGCCGGCCTGGACCATGGCCAGGGCGCGAAAGAGTCTGAAATTCTCTTCGTACGTTGGGAAAAGGTCGATCCGGGCCGGCAATGGAATGGCGTCTCCGGGAAGGGGACCAGAGGGGCCTGGGGGACCCGTCCCCCACGAAACAGCTTCGAGCGCCGGCGGATAAGAGAAGAATTCCTGGCGCTCGATACCGGCCGCCCAGCCGGACAACATCTGGATATACTTGCGCAGCACTTCCTGGACTTCGTCCAGATCGACCCCGGTGTCGTCGTGGCGGAGGACGCGCAGGCTGGTCCGCGATTCCAGTGCAAAAAAGGCCACCCCCGCTTCCGGGCGAACGCGTCCGATGGACCGTCCCATGGCGATCCATTCCAACAGCCGCTGCTCGCCGGCTTCCTCAAAGGCTCGGGGTAAGGTCCGTATGGCGGGGGGAATGCCGGGCACGAAATCCTGGGCCAGGGCAATTAATGCCTCGCGCAGGGCGGGCCGCTGCTCGCTTTCAATCGCGTTGAGGCAGGGGGCCATGAGCGGAAAGAGCGAGAGCAGGGCCTCGGGGTCGGATCGAATCACCGGCGACAGGATGGCCAGCAGAAATGTCCGAAGGGAAGGCGGCAACCCGGCCAGCACGGCCGGGAGCCGAACAAAGACGGCTGCCGCCGCAGTGGGCGAATGACTCGCCGCAGCCTGGCAGTCCACTAATAACTGGAGGCGAATCTTCTCGGCCAACTCGGCAAAGCCCTCGGGCAGCGCCGTGTAGAATGTCCACAAAGAGGAAACGTGTCCAGCATCTGCACGTCTGGTTGGAGGCCGCGTTTCCTCTTTCGAGCCGGAATCCTGGACGAGCACGCCTAATACGGCCCACTCCCGCATCTCTTCCGGGCTCAGAACGGACAGGGCAGTCGGGGCCGCGGAAAAATAGGAGAGCGCCAGAAACTCGCCTTTCCAGCCTTTTTGCCCGAGCAGCGCACTCCCGTGCTTTGCCCAAGCGTGCAGACGGGCTTTGAGCGGAGCCGGCAGGACCGGCAGTAACGGAGCCGAGGTCTGCAAGAATTGCGCGCCCAGGCGGCGCGAAACCTGAAGGACTTCACGACCGATAGCAGCCCACGCCTCGACCTGATCCCAGCCGAGCCGGGCGAGCACGTCGGGGGGGATGGAAAAATACGCCGCGGCCCCTTCACGCGAGGTCGGCTCGTCCCGAACAAATCGTTCGCCAACCTGCACCCACTGTGCAAACCGATCCTCTCCAAACGTGTGCCAGGCGGCCGGTGCGTTGCGGCAGAACACCTGGGCCAGGGTGAGGGAGCTGTCCGCCAGCCGATCACCTGCCGCCAGCAGGGTCTCCCGTGCCGGGGTCGGCAGGGCATCGAGTTCGGCCAACAGGGCTTGGCCTCGTTCATCAC
>WTHD01000392.1 GCA_011523265.1 Candidatus Binatota bacterium | reverse complement strand
GAGATGACCTGCCCCGGTAGTCGTCGGAACAAGAACACCGTACAGGCCGTCCCAAACGGCCCCGTGACCCACAGACTCAAGTCCGCCAGCCACCAGGCCGCCACCCAGATCAGGCCGACAATGGGAACGAGGAAGAAGAGCAGCGGCCCAGCGGCATAGTCAGGCGCGGCCCGGAGCCGTCGAGCCGCCTCCCGTTTATGTTCAAGCCGTGCCTGAGTCTGCTCCAGCCGCTCGCGTAGCGAGGACATGGTTAGTCGGCTGTACTGCCAGTAACTACCTCACCCGTATCGATATCGGCAATATCCGCGCCGATAGTGTCCATTGCAGTATCGATGCTGCCGCTAAAGGTATTCAGGGCGAGCCCAATCGCTACCGCAATCACGCCTACCAGAATGGCATACTCCAAGGCTGACACTGCCCGAGAGTCCCGCAGCCAGCGCCACGCTTTCGTTCCTATCCTACGCATTCCCCTACACCTTGACCTTTCTCTGCTCTCGGGTGTACGGTCGTGCGGTGTATCCCGACACGGCTCACCCACTGAGCAGTGTTGGTCCCGGCGCTGAACGTCACTTCAGCGCCGGGCACGTTCACAATCCATGACAAACGACACACGGCACGAAGGTGCCGGGCCGTACCTACTCCACAATAGCGATCTGAGTGTGAGTCCCTGCATATTCGCCACAGCGCGGGTAGCTACTCCCGCGCCTTAATGTGGCTCTTGTATTCCGCAAGCGACCCGACGCAAGGCCGCTATTGCGAGTAGGTAAACGTACAATAGTTGAATACGGACTGTATGTCAACAGATGTTCACTGAGTGAACAGAGAGGAGGGTGTCATACGGTGGGACGGCACTTAGGTATATAATTCCCAATAAAAAATTCCTGGCTGGAGACCCGGATTCCTGATTTTGCAGGAATGACAGACGGCTGCGCATCATCGTTATTTGCTCTAAAAATTCTTAAGCCGTTCGGTTGTTTCCGGATCGAGAAAACTGGCAACGGTCGCCTCTGTTTCCAGTCGAAGTGCGGTGTGGATATCGCTGGCTGCGCACTGATTGAGCACACGCTTCATCGCTCGGACGGCAAGAGGCGGTAGGGCACTCAGTTTCTCCGCCACACTATGCGCCTCTGTGAGCAGACGATCATCGTCGACGACGCGCCACGCCACGCCCAGGTCCAGCAGGGTACGGGCGTCATACTGTTCGCACAGAAACAGCATTTCCCGGGCTTTGTTCAGACCAACCAGAGCCGGTAAAAGCGATGAGACGGCCCCCGTCACAAAGGCGTTGAGCGACACTTCAGGGAAAAACCCTCGGGCGCTTTCCGCCCAGATCGGGAAATCACAATTGATGGCCAACTCAAACCCACCCCCGACCGCCCAGCCGTTAATGGCTCCCACAACCGGCTTCCCACCAAAGACAATCGCCAGGGTCGCCCGCTGGACCGCGTCCACGGCATCTCTGGCCTCTCCTTCGTTTTCAGGCTGGCGATGTGCCTTACGGTCATCGCCGGCACAAAAGGCTCGGCCCTGGCCGGTGAAAATGATGGCCCGGGTCTCTGGGTCGGTATTGGCTTCGTCAAACGCGCGCGCGATATCGACCATGAGCTGCCCGTTCATGGCGTTAAGGCGCTCGGGCCGGTTCAGAGCTATGATGCGGACCCCGCTGTTGCCGAGCGTGCTCAGGACGGTTTCATATTGAAAAGTGTCCATATCGTTTCCTCCCGCTGTGTTGCATTTTTTCCTGCGCCTTCGAAGAGATGTCCGACGACACTCTGGGTAACCTGAACGTGTGCGTCCGATCAAGAACACCGGACGATCTTTTCTCACGGACATCTCTTGAGGTACAAGG
This sequence comes from Candidatus Binatota bacterium, assembly GCA_011523265.1. Taxonomy (GTDB): domain Bacteria; phylum Desulfobacterota; class Binatia; order Bin18; family Bin18; genus Bin18. The sequence continues at coordinate 7,314 of WTHD01000392.1, read as the reverse complement.
AAACGGGGAAGAATGATGTATTGCCAAAAGGCCCGGATTGTGGAGCCGGAGAGTTGGGACAGTATCCACCCGGACTCGCACGCCTGGGTTCGTCAGCATCGCGGGGAAGAGTTATGGGTGGAGGCCACTCCTCCTCAGGGTACACACCCGGCACTCCACGGCGGCATGGTGAGCAATTCGGTGAGAACACCATATTTGTGGCACGGACGCATTCGCTACCGGATGTCGCTCGACGTGCTTGAACTCTTACCCGAGAGCGCCGACGTGCCAGATCAACCCTTACCCGACTGGATAGATGCGCTGCACACGTGATACGAATCCTTTCGCTCCTTCACACTGGGCAAAAACGGTATACTGAGCAGTCAGTCCGGTCGGAGAATACCGACACAATTCAGTAAAGAAAGCATCCAATAGTAATGACGCGGGATGAAGAGATTCGGCGGGATTTGGAGCGGCAGTGGGCGAAACTTGAAGGCGCGCCACGCCCGACGATTACAGGTCTCTCCCGATGTGCCTGTGGCCACCCTGCTCTGGTACACGAACACGCCTGGACCGGCCGCTGTCGCATCAGTCTGTGCGGTTGTCGCCAGTTCACCGCAATACGGAAAGACCGGTAGTCACCCGCTGTCTGGAATCGGCGCCCCGCCCAGCGCGGTTCTGCCTACATCTCGTCAAACAACACACGCTCCGAGAAGTAAGATGGGTAAGCACTGCCTGCTCTTCTCATTTGAGAATGAGTACGGTAGGACAATTATTATGCAGACAATAGCACGCTGGATACTCGTAAGTGTTGGAGTATGTATTTGCGGCGTAACCCTGGCGCAAACAGACAGAACTGCTGAACTGCGCGCGCGGGCCGAGGCTGGTGACGTTGAGGCGCAGTACGACCTCGCATTCCTATACGATAATGGCTACGGGGTCGCACAGGACTATACCGAAGCCGGGGTATGGTATCGCAAAGCCGCCGAGCAGGGCCACGCGACGGCCCAGTGGAACTTGGGGGTCATGTATGCCAATGGCCTGGGTGTAGAAGCGGATATGGACACATCGATAGCATGGTATCGCCAAGCCGCCGAGCAGGGCCATGTGACGGCCCAGTACGACCTGGGCATTCTATACTCATCGGGTAAGGGCATTGAGAGAGATGACGTCCAGGCATTGCTCTTGATCAACCAAGCGGCCGATAGCGCGGTCAAGCTGGCTGTTTATAAAGGCGACCGTGATTCGTTCAATGCCGCCAAAGCAACCGCTGCGAAATACGCCGGTGCCCGCGATAATCTGATTGCACGGATGACGATTGCCCAGCTCACCCAAGCGGCCGAGCAGGGAATCATGCATGCCCAGGCAGAACTGGGCATACTCTACGGCCTGGGCCAACGCGTTGACCAGGATGCGGGCCAAGCGCTGCAATGGCATCGCCAGGCCGCTGAACAGGGCTCTCCGCAATCGCTCTATTTTATGGGGCTCCACTACTACACGGGCCAGGGTGTGGCACAGGATGCCGCCGAGGCCGCCAAGTGGTATCGCCAAGCCGCCGACCAGGACCATGCCGACGCACAGTGGAATTTGGGGCTCATGTATCGCACCGGCCAGGGCGTGGCACAGGACGCGGCCGAGGCCGCCAAGTGGTATCGCCAAGCCGCCGACCAGGGCCATGCCCAAGCCCAGATCAATCTGGGATTCATGTATGCAACCGGGCAAGGGGTCGAACAGAACGACACCCAGGCGGCGAATTGGTATCGCCGGGCGGCCAATCAAGATGATGCCCAGGCGCAGTATAATCTGGCGCTACGCTACGCCAGGGGCCAGGGTACGCCGCTGGACTATGGCCAAGCCTATATGTGGATCAGTCTGGCGGAGACAAATGCCTCGGGCGAGCACAAGAATGACGTGCTCAAAGTGCGTGAGTATATTGTTGAGCTTATGGAACCCGAGCAGATTGAGGAAGGAGAAGAACTCTTTCGTAAGCGACAACGTTCGAGTTAACACCCTCAAGGCGAAGTGTTCTTCTGAGTCGGGCGCTTCGCTTGCGCTGTCCAAGGACAGAAGTCAGTGCGGTTTGAGTGCCCAAAAAAGGAGGATGTGCATGCCCGGCCCTGAAGCCTTACCGAGTCTCCCCATGTCAGGTGTGATCGATGCCGACGGTCATATACTCGAAGCGCCCGACCTCTGGGAAAAATATCTGGAACCCAAATACCGTGACCGCGCGGTCCGTATTCGGAAGGACGACGACGGCCTGGAATATCTTGAGGTCAACGGTCAGCCATCCAAAATGACTCGGAAGGGCGCGCCTTCGGGGCTTGGGGTGATGGACCAACTCGGAGGTATTGAGTATAAACGCGAGCCGACCGGGTCTGACTATGTCGATAATGCTTCGTTTGGCTCTATGGATCCGAAAGAGCGACTGCAACGTCTGGACATTGAGAATATTGAAAAGGTGTTTCTCTACCCCACGCTTGGCCTGTTATGGGAACCCGAATGCGAAGACCTTGAGCTGTCGATGGCCTATGCCCGGGCGTATAATCGCTGGCTGGTGGACTTTTGCTCGGATTCGGATGGACGCTTGCTCCCCATTGCCCATATCCCCATTAGTATCCCCGAGCTTGCTGAAGCAGAGCTGCGCCGGGCGGCCAAGGATGGGATGAAAGGCTTTTTTGTGGCTCCATATATCTGGAGTCGGAAAGCCCATGGCCATCCCGATCATGACCGCATGTTGGCCGCGGCCCAAGAGCTCGGTCTGCCGTTTGGCATTCATCCGTCGTTTGAGCCACACTGGGCGGCCCCAACCCGTTTTGGCCGGATGACGAGTTTTTCGACCGCGTTTTACCAAAACATCGCTGGCGGGGATGCCATTCGAGGCGGCTTTGTCTCGCTCTTTCAGTATGGGGTGTTCGATAAATTCCCGCAGCTCAAAGTCATTGTCCTGGAGGTGGGCGCGGGCTGGATCGGGTACTGGCTGGAACGCATGGATGCGGTCTATGACTCGCCGCTGGGCAAAAGTGTGCTGCTGAAAGACAAACCGAGCGAGTATTTCCGCCGACAGTGTTGGATCTCGGGCGACCCGGATGAACGTTCACTCGCCGGGGTCATCCCCTTTGTTGGGGAAGATCGATTTTTCTGGGCCAGCGATTTTCCGCATGCCGATCATCCACCCGAATATGTTCCCAATTTGATTGAGCTTACAAACCTGATGGCCGAGCCAGCCCGAGAGGGCATATTGGGAAAGAACGTGCTGAAGTGCTACGGCATGAAAGAGTAACCGTGTCCAGCTTTGTCTGTATTGATGGAGGATACGTTTACTCTTTGATTCGCAGTCACAATACAGTCAGACCACAAGGAGGATAGCAGTATGGCAAAGTATGGACAGCTCACAAAAAGTCAGTTTGGCCCCTCCATGCCGGTGACCGCCCCCGCAGTCCAGTCTCCACCCTTCTATTACCGCAATATGGAGATAATTATCGTTGATTACCAGACCGATGAAGATGGGGCCCTGCGCCTCCTCCCGGAAGGATTGGCCCTGGTTGAGCCGGCGACCGCCAGCCTTTTTATTGCCAAATACCACTTCTCGACCTTCGGGCCGTATAACGAGGCGATTCTGGGCCTGGCCTGCACCTGGGAAGGTCAGCCCATGACCTATCTGCCAAATCTTTTCGTCACCCAGGAAGCGCCGCTGATCGCGGGTCGTGAGATCTGGGGCTACGGCAAAAAGCTGGCTCATGTTGACGTGACGCAGGAACATGAAGAATTCATGGGCATCATTGAGCGACCTACGGGTAACCGGCTGGCGACGGCCGTCATGCGGGCGATTCGCAACGCCCCGGTCGAGAGCTTCAAATTTCCGCCCATTGTTTCCCTCAAAGTGATTCCCAGCGCGGAAGAAAGCGAGGAGCCGGCTTTGGCCCAGCTTGTCTCGTGCAATTTTGCCGTTACCCCTGTCGTGGGAACCGACGGCATTGCCGAGGTGTGGAGCGGGCCGGGCTCACTGGTCTATAACGCGCCAACGGAAGCCGACCCCTGGCACCAGTTGGCCGTCAAAGAAGTGGTGCAGTGCCGCTATGGCTTTTTTAACGCGCACCTGCCATACGGCCGCATATTGAAAACGTATTAATAGCCGGCATGAACAGAGGGGTCGCTGGGCAGCGGCCCCTCGTAGTTCACTGCTCGTAGGAGCGGTCTTATTGCGGCTGCGGTACGATCCGCAGATACGGCTTGGGCGCTTTCCAACCGCCGGGAAATTTTTCCTTGGCCTCCTCGTTCGAGACCGCAGGGACAATAATCACGTCCTCGCCCTGCTTCCAATTCACCGGAGTGGCGACTTTGTGTTGGGCGGTCAACTGGCAGGAATCCAACACGCGCAGGACCTCGTCGAAGTTCCGGCCGGTGCTCATCGGATAGGTAATCATGAGCTTGATCTTCTTGTCCGGCCCGACCACAAACACCGAGCGGACGGTTGCGTTGTCGACCGCCGTCCGTCCCTTGGCAGTCCCGCTCGCATTCGGGTGGATCATGTCGTACAGCTTGGCAACGGCGAGGTCCGTGTCGCCAATCAAGGGATAGGTGACGGCATGCCCCTGCGTTTCTTCAATGTCTTTGGCCCATTCGGTGTGGTCGGAGACCGGGTCAATGCTCAGACCGATGATCTTGCAGTTACGCTTATCAAATTCCGGCTTGAGGCCAGCCATATAGCCCAACTCGGTGGTACACACCGGAGTAAAATCTTTGGGATGTGAAAACAAAATGGCCCAACCGTCTCCGATCCACTCATGAAAGTCGATCGTTCCCTCTGTGGTCTCCGCCGTAAAATTGGGAGCTTCCTCGCCAATGTGTAACGCCATCATTCGTCTCCTTCAATGCTCGTGCTTCTCACAGTTGCCAGTCGCCCACGGATCGAATCGATTCGTTTATAGCGCCTTACACGGAGAAGTGGAAGCAGTTCTGCCCTCTCTGACACAGTTCAGATTGGCCTTACATATTCAACCGAAATCCAACCTTGATCTTGACCTGGAACTGATTGACTGTGCCATCCTGAATCACACCGCGCGCTTCAACGACCTCAAACCAATCCAGGTTCTTGAGGGTTTGATTTGCCCGGGCGACCGCATTCTGGATGGCTTCTTCAATCGAGTTCTCCGATACCCCAACCAATTCAATGAGCTTATACGTTTTGTCTGACATGGCTCCTCCCTTTCGTCTCTACACCCAGGATTTCTATATGGCTTACCCTTCTGCCCAGGCCTTCATTTCTTCATCGCTCAAATAGCGGAAGCCCACATCAAGCGTGACCTGATACTGCCCAACTTTGCCATCCACGACTGTGCCGCGGAGCGCCTTGACCTCAAACCAGTCGAGCGCCTTGAGCGTCTTGTTGGCGCGATCAACCGCGTTGCTCACCGCCGCCGAGATTGACTGCTCAGAAGTGCCCACGATCTCGGTAATGACATAGGTTTTGTCCTGCATATCACTTCCTCCTTTCCGACCCTTGTCATCTGAGTCTCGTTCGCCTCTCTTACTCTGTCACCTTCACACTATCCTTTGCCCCTGGTCTCCGCCTGTCAACCACAGCAGGTCTTTAGTCGTACTCGCGGTAGTTGATCACACGCCAACCCTCGGCCTGATTACGTAGGGTCAACACAATATTCTTGGTAAATCGTCCGGCTCCGTCAACGTCAAAATCTGCCCTATACAGGAAAGACACACTCGATTCGCCGCGCGGTGTTTCTTCAAGCAGTTCATAGTACACCCGCGGTTGCCGCGTTGTGGCATCGATGGTCAGGCCTTCGGTCAGTCGAATTTCCTCCTCTACCCGGTTACGGGCAAAACCGGCGCAATAGGCTTTGGCGGTCGGCAAGTCAATCTGCACATAATGCGCGTCAAGAAAGAGTTCGGCCGTCCCTTGGGCCGTGTGAGGGTCGGGCTGACAGGCACCCAGCAGCACGAGCCAGACAAGGCAAAAAAGTATCGGAGGGAAACGCCGAGCGGTCATGGCAGGAACTCCGTCAGGATTTTTTTTTGAATAAGGCGTCCAGTTGCGCCCGGGCGTCCGCTGCGGATGGACGAGCCGGACTCGGCTGCGTATTCCTGAGCGCAAAGAATTCACAAAAATTCGCAGCGTCCTTATGCTGGACGAGATCGGCCTGTGGTTCACGGCACGCATCAGCAGAACGCAGGTCGTAAAAGGTACAGTTGAGACAGCAACGCACGTCAGCCCCGCACCCTGCACACGTGTCGCGTCGTCCAATGGGCTCTTCGAGGGATATTTCTGCCTGGCACTGATAACAGACTCGCACAACCGCCCCCGTTTTGCCCTTTCTCTACACTATCCGGCGCGCAATTCGTTTTTTCATCATAGGCCGTCTCCCTCCTCACTTTCTTCAAACCGGACTTGTTGATACCATTGAAGGCAGCAAATTGAAATTCTCATGACACCAGAACTCCACGAATTGTTTGATCGCTATACCGTCTATCTGGAGGTAGAGAAAAATGTCTCTACCCATACCCTGCGGAACTACTGTAGCGATCTGCACCAATTCTTCGCTTTTGTTGAAAAGCCGACAGAACAGGCGGAACCGGGTCAGGTCGATGTTACCCAGATCAGCCACCACATCATTCAGGCTTTTTTGTCCACCTTGTATCGACAGCATACGAAAAGCTCGATTAGTCGAAAGCTCTCGGCACTCAAGAGCTTTTTTCGCTTCTTGCTGCGCGAGGCCGTGATTGACCAGGACCCCACCCTGCACCTGAATTCGCCCAAGCAAGACCACCCCCTTCCCACCTATCTCCCGGTTGACGATATGTTTCGGCTCTTAGACACTCCCGCACCGGATACCCCCGCCGAGCTGCGTGACCGGGCCATACTCGAAGTGCTCTATTCGTGCGGGCTCCGCGTCAGCGAATTAACCGGCCTGAACTGGGAGGATGTCGATCCCAACCTGGAAGTCCTGCGGGTGAAGGGGAAGGGACAGAAGGAACGGATCGTGCCGATCGGCCGCACAGCGCTTGACGCGCTACGCCGATATCGGGCAGAGATCCCGGCCTTGCTCGGCAATAATTATCAACCAGCGTCCCACAACGTGTCGGCAGGTGACGCCAAGCCGGTTTTTCTCAACCAACGCGGTGGACGCTTAACTCCTCGGAGTGTTGCTCGACTCGTGGCCAGCTATGCCAAGCAGTGCGGGCTGGCCCACAAGATCAGTCCCCACGCACTGCGTCACACCTTTGCGACCCATTTGCTTGATGCAGGAGCTGACCTACGGGCGATTCAGGAGTTATTGGGGCATTCCAGCCTGTCCACCACACAGCGCTACACCCACGTCA
>WTHD01000420.1 GCA_011523265.1 Candidatus Binatota bacterium | reverse complement strand
CCCCTGGCGGCAGGGATTCGCGCGTGAACTCATTAGGAATAATGAGGGCTCCAGCCTGATACGCCAGAGCCTCAACCGGACTGGGCTTGTGCTCGGGATTACCGAAGGCGGAGAGCTGGCAGTGGCGTTCGAAGAGCCGGAAGTCAAGCGCGTGGCCAAAGGGATTGTCGCGGCTGGTAAAGGAGTCGGGCAGGCTGCGGGTATGCAGAAAGGCCACATGGTAGGCTTCCTGAAAGGCGTCCTTAATCAGTTTCCAGTTGCACTTGATCTCCGTTTGCCACGAAAAACACTGGCTGGACGTCTCGGCAAAGGGATAGCCACTCAGCCGTTCGGCAAACTCGCCCAGGTATTCCTGGAGGGTTTCGCTGGGGTTGGGATCAACGTTGACGAAAATAAACCCCTCCCAGGTATCGATCGCTACCGGCGTCAGCCCTAAGCGTTCTTTCTTGAGATCGAAAAAGCTCTCTTCGTCCGGCACGAATTTGAGCGTCCCGTCGAGCCCGTAACTCCAGCCGTGAAACTTGCAAGTGAAGTTCTGACAGGAGCCGCCGCTGTTCCACACCACCTTGTTGCCGCGGTGGGCGCACATATTGTGGAAGGCGCGAACCTGGCCCTTCTTGTCACGGGTCACGATCAGCGAGGTGCGACACATGGGCAGGTCTTTGACAAAATAATCGCCAGGGTTCGGAATCTGCTCAATCCGACCGACGTTCAGCCAGACTTTCCGAAAGACGCGCTCCTGTTCGAGCTTGAAGTAGTCCTCGGAGATATACGGCTCAATCGGAATGGGGTCGGTGTCAAAGTTGTACTTCTCGTGCCAGGTCTGGGCCGCTCCGTTTGTCAGCGGCGCGTCGAGTGCAGCAGTGGCCATGCAGGTTCCCTCCTTTGCTTTCCTGTGGGTGCTACCTTGTGAAGAGGAAACGTGTCCTTTCCACAGCGGTAAAAGCTGGACACGTTCCCTCTTTTTAGCATTTTCGGGGCGTTCCCTGCTAGAGGCCGGGTTGTATAACCCCTAGACTCAAGAATGAACATAGAGCAGCAGCCGAAAGCGCGTGTCCATGTCTGATCCGATCTCCCACCAACCGATTTCGTCTGCTGAGGCGGACCGCAGCTATCGACCCGGCTGGCTGCGGTTCGCCTGGTTTCTGGGCCGCCCGCCGGCCCTCACCCGCCGGCAGTGGCGCGTGCTGGGCCTCGTGGCGGCGGCCTCTTTTTTTGAGATGTACGACCTGTATCTGTTCACCCTGTCGCTCAAACAGATACAGGCCGGACTGGGGATTGCCGAAGACCAGCTCGGCTATCTGGGCTCCATTGTCCGTTTTGGCGCGCTGCCGGCCTTTGGCGTCGCCCTGGTCGCCGACCGCATCGGCCGGCGGCGGGTGCTGTTGTTCACCATTCTGGCCTATACCCTGTTCACGGGTGCCACCGCTTTTTCACCCAACGCCGCCATCTTTGTGGTGTGCCAGTTTTTCGCCCGGACCTTTGCCGTGGCCGAGTCGCTGCTGGCGGTCGTCGTCATTGCCGAGGAATTTGACCCCGAGGTCCGGGGCTGGGGCGTTGGCGCCTTAGCCGCCATCCAGTCTACGGGCGCGGGGCTGGCCGCGCTGCTCTTTGCCCTGATCGGACATATGGAAAATGGCTGGCGGGGTCTGTATCTGGTGGGGCTGGGCCCCCTGCTGCTGCTCGCCTACTGGCGCCGGGCGCTGCCCGAAACGGCCCGGTTTGAAGCCCATCGCCGGCAGCGCGCGGACACCATGCTTCAGCCCCTGGTGAATCTCGTGCGCATGTATCCGGGCCGCCTGCTGGCCGTGACCACGGTGTTGTTTGTGGTTGCCGTGGCCGAGTCGGCGGCCAATTTTTTCGGTCCCAAATATCTCCAGGACGTCCATGGCTGGACACCGGGCGGCGTGGGCCTGATGACGTTTGGGGCCGGGGCGTTTGCGATTGTGGGCAATACGTTCGCCGGTTGGCTGAGCGACCGCATCGGGCGCAAGAGAGTAACGATGGGCTTTCTGATTGGACAGGTGACCTTCACCCTTGCCTACTACAATGTGCCGGCCCTGTTCGTCATTCCCAGTTGGGTATTGATGATTTTCACCCTGCTCGGTGTCAATGTCGTGCTGGCCGCGTACGGCTCCGAACTCTTCCCGACCTCCTACCGCTCAACGGCCGCTGGCGTACGAATCATTATTGCAACGGTGGGGGGAAGTATCGGGCTGATACTCGAATCGGTCTTGTACGGCGTGTATCAGTCGCACTGGCCGGCGATTTCAACCCTGGTCCTGATTATGCTCTTCACCCCGGTGCTGGTCGCTTTGGTTTTTCCCGAGACCAGCGGCCGCACGCTCGAAGACATTGCCCCGGAGCGGTGAACTCTTCGGGTCGTCCGATTTATTGTTTTGTGTCTGAAACCTGTGGGAAGAGAGTGTCCGCCTGCTCTTTGACCTGTTGGGCCAGGTCGCGCCGTCCCTTGAGCAGGTAGTGCCGAATTGCCTGCTCAAAGGCCTGCTGGGCCGCCTGTTTCTGGCCCTGGTGAAAATAGGCTTCTCCCAGACCGATATAGGCTTCCGCCCTGGCCGGATTGGCATCCAGCACCGCCTTCAGCGCCGTCACGGCCTCGGCGTACTGCTTTTGGGCGAGATATCCCTGGCCGAGTGCCAGTTGGGTGTCAATGTTTTGCGGGTCAGCCTCGGCCGAGGCGATATAAGCCTGTATGGCCTCGTCGAGGCGGCCCTCTGCTTCGTGGACCCGCCCGAGCTCAAGCTGGGCCACGCTTGAGCGGGGATCAACCCGCACCGCGGCTTGCAGTTCGCTCCGGGCCGCGCTCAGCCGGCCCTGTTGCCGGGCAATGGTCCCACGGTTGATATGGTAGGTTGTCATCGCTCGTTTCGCGCCCGGGTGGTTGGCATCGATATTCAGAGCCTGACGGAATCTTTGCGCCGCAAACTCCGTATTGCCGAGCTCGTTGGCCAAGGCCCCAATGCGGTAATAGGCTTCGGCGTTATTAGGATTCTCTTCGATGGCCTCTTTGTACTCTTCTATAGCCGGGGCAAACAAGGTGCGGCTTTCAAACTCTCTTGCCGAGGCCATAAAATCTTTTTTCTCCGTAGCGCACGCGACCAGAAGCAGGCCACTCAGTCCGCATAGGACCAAGCAGGGCATTATATACCAGTGCTTCATATTAGATCGTTCCATCCTCATTCTGAGTGCATCCTAGGCGTTCAAGTCGGCAGAGGCAATCAAGAGTGCTCTCGGCCCTGCTTGCCAGCAGCGGCAGCCGAATGTATCGGTTTGGGGCACGTATGGTTCATACTGCTGTGATCTCAACCGGAAGAGAGGGCGCCCCTTCTCCACTGACACGTTTTGGCGGGCTCTCGCTGCTGAAACGGGCGCTGCTGACCGCCCAGCGAGCGGGTGTACAAGTCTGCTATGTATTGGCCAAAAATGAAGAGGTAGAAGCGCTACAAAACTCGCTGGCGAATGACCCACGACTTACCGCCGACGTAGTATGGGTCACGCCGCGCAGTCCACTGCCGGCGGATCTCCCTTCCGACACCGGGTACTGTCTGGTTTTCTCATGCGAGACACTTTTCCGGCCAGCCTTGGTTCTAGACGTAGGACGAGAAGGCGAAGACGGCTGGCAGGTGCGCGACGGAGCTAATGATGCAAGCCTGGCGGCTGTCCCGCTGGCGCAGATCTCGTCCCTGGTAGTAACCTGGACACAGGAGGGCAGCCTGCCGGCAGAGCAGATCGAACAGCTTCCGGTGCGGTCTCCCGGTCAGCACTTCTTGTATCGTTTGACCCAACAGGACGACTGTGGTGCGGTTGAGAAGGCATTTCTGCTCACCTTGGAAAACCCGCGTGACGGTCTGGTTGATGCTTACCTCAATCGCAGTTGTTCCCGGCTGCTTACCCGCCTTTTTCTCCGCACCCCGCTGACGCCCAATCAGATTACCATTCTCTCATTTCTGACCGGACTGCTGGGTGCAAGCTGCTTCCTGCTTGGCAGTTATGGCGGGTCGGTGCTTGGGGCGCTGTTGCTTCAGTTCTCGACCGTCCTGGACTGCGTGGACGGTGAGGTGGCGCGAGTCAAAATGCTGGAATCACCGCTGGGAGAGTGGCTCGACATCACCCTGGATACGGTGGTCCATATTGCCATCTTTCTCGGGGTCGGAGTGGCGGTCTGGAAACAGGACGGGCTGGCCGCTGCCCCGCTGCTCGGCGGCCTGCTGGCCGCGGCCGCGTTCATCTCCTTCCCATTGGTGACCCGCGCCGAGAAAACCGAAGACGCCGGACGGGAGCGGGACGGCTGGGAAGATGTCTGGATTGAAAAAATGGTCGCCGGACTGACCAGCCGCGACTATTCTCTGCTCGTGCTGCTGTGTGCCCTTGTCGGCAAACTCGCCTGGTTCCTGTGGGCTGCGGCTATTGGTGCCCAGGTGTTCTGGGTCGTGCTGCTAAGCCTGCTCTGGAGGGCCGACCGCTTGCGGCGTTCATCCTGAAAAACCTTGATCCGCCCTTACTTGATGGCGGGAGGGCGGAGGCGGTGCTCAGGCGGCGCGGTGGCTGCTGATAGCTTCTCGAAGCCCTTCAAGTAATCCTGCCAAATGGGCTTGCTCGCGTTCCACGCTTGCAAGTCGATCCTCCAGGCGATCCATGCGCTGGGTCAGACCACGGTTGCCGTTCAGGATAAGCCCAGCGAGGGCCACGGTTGCAGCGATGATAGCGATCAGTTCCGGTGTCATGCTGTCCTCATCTTAGGGTAGCATTATTGCTGATAATTCTCAGTCACCGCTTCACCATGCCACCCTCTTTGGTCAGGCAATCGTGCCGGCCTCGCGCAGCTCGGCCAGGGTGTCCGCAGACAGGCCCAGTTCGGTCAGAATCGTGTCGGTCTGCTCGCCCAGCAGCGGGGCCGGCTGACGCAGGAGTTCCGCGGGCGTGCCCTCGAACCGCGCAGCCGGCCTGGCCTGGCGCATATGGCCGGCGTGCGGATGATCGGATTCAACAATCAGCTTGTTGGCCGCAACCTGCGGGTCGGTCAAGACGTCGGCCTTGCGGTTGACCGGCGCACACGGCACCTGCTCGGCATCGAGGCGGTCCAGCCACTCGGCCGAGTTTCTTTCTTTCAAGACCTCAGCCGTCATATCCAAGCGCACATCGGCATATTTGACCCGCCCGGCAGGCGTGCTGAACCGGGCGTCTTCCAGCCATTCGGGCCGCTCCAGGGCGCGCGTCATGCCCTGCCATTCCTTGTCCGAGACCGCCGCCGCGGTGATATAACCATCCGCGGTCTCGAAGACCATATCCCGCGTATCAGCCGGCCGGGCCGGGCCGATGTCCGAGCCCATGAAGGTGTACTGCGTCATGCCCTCGTGCCACAGAAAAGAGACCACCGCATCCAGCATGGCGAGCCGGACATGCTGCCCCTCCCCGGTCCGTTCCCGGGCCAGGAGGGCGGCGGTAATGGCCTGGGCCGCGGTCAGGGCCGTGACCTTGTCGGGAATGATGAGCCGCATCATGCGCGGCCGGCCAGTGTCCGGGTCGGCCTGAATATCGGCCAGACCGGACAGCGCCTGGATGACCGGATCGTACACGCGCTTGCCGACATACGGTCCTTTTTCGCCAAAGCCGCTGATGGATACATAGATGAGGTCCGGTTTCACCTCGCGCAGGACATCCTCACCGACCCCCATCCGCTCGGCTATGCCGGGCCGGAAATTCTGGACAAACACATCCGCCCCGGCGACGAGGTCTTTGAGCAGGCCGACGCCCTTTTCGTCTTTCAGGTTCAGGACCACCGAGCGCTTATTTCGATTCAGAGTGGAAAAAAACGGGGAGATGGGCCGCGACTTGCCACCCAGGGCACGGGTCAGGTCGCCCGTTTCCGGCGGTTCGACCTTGATGACATCCGCCCCCTGGTCGCCCAGCATCATGGTGGCCATAGGGCCTGACAACATCTGGGTGACGTCAATAACGCGATAACCAGCCAACGGTCCTGACATGAGTCGTCTCCTCGGTACTGTTAGAGTTTCCAGTTCTGGTTTTGCCTGAAGCCGTCCGGCACTGTCAAGCGACGGGCACCTGACGCAAGGGGGGGTCGGTCCAAGGCAAATGCTGCGGGCTAGTCTGCGGGCACGGCAAAGATGACGACCCAGATTAACAGAACAGCGGCCAGGGCCGTGGCAATCCTGCCGATCCGGCGCGACCGGCCCTCAGGTCTGTGGCCGGCAATCTGAAACGCGGTCAGAGCCTGCGACAGGTAGTAGGCGGCGAAGGCCCGCGAGGCCAGGGCGATGATCTCGAACACATTGGTCGTCCAGACCAGGACGATCCCCAAACCGATCGCCGCCACATAAGCGTACCGCACTGGTATCCGACCTCCGCTTTCCTCTTCGACCAGTCCACCGGCACCGGCCGTATCGGCCACGGCCGCGCTGAATTGACTCATGGCGGCGGCCAAAACGAGCATGGCCGGGAGGAGCACGACCAGACAGCGCAGGTCGCTATTCCGGTGTATAGCCCGGCACCTCGGGCGAATACGAAAAGTCGTCGGACGTAAAGGCCTGGAGGGCAAACACCACAATGGTGATCAACCCCCAGAGCAGGCCGACGACCACGCCGGCATCGACAATGCCGCGCCACGGCTGAGCCAAATAGGGTATGACCAGGACAAAGGCGACGATCATGGCGGTGAGAACGAAGACGAAGATTTGTCGGGGCCGGTGAATGGAGAAATAGCCCATGCAAAAGACAGGCGCCAACAATGCACAAAGCGGACTCGGGTGGACGGCCAGATATTTTGCGCGGGCCGCGACCCGCGGCGCAAAGCCGCACTGAAAGCCGTAATAGCCCTCCGAGTAGGCCATCCAGACGACGTTCAGGCCGAGCGCCAACCAGTGATACCAGGAAAACTCGTAGTGAAAGGCGTCCAGCGTAATGACGGAGAGTCGGGCGATGGAATAGACCAGTAGGAGAATAACACCGCCAATTCCCCACACCGCCCCAAGCCGCCCTAACATGCAAGTCCTCGCATAGAATCGGTTTCTGCCCTCTCGTGGAAAATCAAGCCGGAGCATGATGGCCTGCTGTCCAGATCGGGTCAAGAGGAGGGAGACGGCTCTGTGGATTAGGGAATGGATTTGCTAATCCCCAACCCCCAATCCCCCTAAAGCACAAACCACAGCGTCTCGGGGAAAAATCGATCGGCGATATTGAGATAGGTTTGTTTGTTGGTGACCCAGTCCAGGAAAGGCTGGGCGCTCGGGGTCGAAAAGAACGCGAGCAGCGCCGCAGCCGTCATCAGCAGGGAGGTTCGCGCGTTGTGAAAATCGGCGATTTTGAGCGCCGTCCCGAATGAGCTTTTGAGGCGTGAGTTCAACAGGTCCACGCTGAAAAGCTCGTCAAGCAGCAGATGGACGATATAGCCGAAAAAGAGAAAAAAACCGATGGACCAGGCAAACAGCGCACTCAGGGCAAACAGATAATAGCTCAGGCTGGTGGCCAGGAACCAGAAAAAGAGGGCCGCTACCAGCGAATGAAAAATGCCGCGATGGACCGTCAGCGCAGAGAAGACGCCCAGGGCAAGATAGCGGACCGCACCATACGCCACCCCCCAGACGATCCAGAGTTCGACAATCGAGTAGCTGGCGACTCGGTTGAACGCGGCCAGAAAGGCAAACACAATGGCCAGGGCGGTAAAAATCAGCTTGGTCGGACTGGAGTGGTCGAGATCAATGTCCGGCAGGAGCCCGCCGACCGTCCCGACCACGGACAGAGTGACGACTTCTTGCGGGCTGCTCATCCCCGCGCCCAAGCAGACCGTTGCCAGGAGTCCGCTCCCGACCGCGGCGACGCCAAGGTGTGTTTTGAAATTGGCCATTGATCTCAGGAGGGGATACTCCCCCCAGCCCCCTAGCGCCGCGTCAAACCCGTCAGAATCCCCATCGCCGCCATACCGGACGAAGAGAGATTGTGCGTAATGAAATCCCGAAAGTTTTCTGCCCTGGGCAACACCCAGCTCAGGACCGACTGATAACTCGTCTCGATATTCTGCCAGTTGAGATACAGCACGCCGAGATACTGCAACCCAAACAGGGCTAGCAGGACCAAGCCGGCCAGAAAGGCGGTCGTGCGCAGAAAGATCAGCAGTACATAGCCGATGCTGAATCCGACCACAAAACTGAAGCCCAGCTTCGTGAGCAGGGGCGACCAGTCCTCAAAGAGGAAACCTGTCCTCCAACAATCAGCAGATGCTAGACAGGTTTCCTCTTTCAACCGCCTCTCCCAGTTCGGCGGGAGAGGCTCTTCGGCCGTTTTCTCCATCATATCGAAGGTGGGGTCAAAGGCCGGCACCGGGTCAGACTGAAAAGCCGGTGAGTCCGGTAGCGGGTCGGCTCCGGAGGCAGAAAGATTTCCCACGGTCCGCGTCTCCTGAATGCCTGAAGGCGACTGGGGATGCAGCACCATGCCGGCCACACCCATCAGCAGAGCAAGGCTGACCAGAACAATCTTCCAGCGCGGCAGCCGGCGCGGGCTCGCGGTCTCGGTCTGCACTTCTTCTTCAGGAGAAGCGGTCTCTTCACGATCTTCGAGAACCTGACTCATAGGTATAATGCATTATACCGATTTCCGAGCAGTTTCTCATCTTTCTCAAAGGGGCCGATTAGGAGGGGGGACTCGAAGAGCCGCAGCGAGCGCTCAGGCGGCCGATGACCTCTTCCAGCGCTACGGCATACTCGGCCGCGGCCGGGTAGCCGGGGGCGCGCTCCAGCCCGCGTTCCTGCTTGGACATTTCAAAATTCCATACCCGCAACAGCCATAATAATTCGTACCAGGTAAAGGTCTCCGACTTAACAATTTCAATACCGCGGGGGCCATAACCTGTGACGAACGCCCGGAAGAGTACAGGATTGTGGCCGAGTTGACCTCGGCCGTCTTTGGCCGTCCAGTATTTCATCTTCACAAAATCGAGCGGAGCCACATCCACGACCGCATTATCCCAATCAATAACCGCCGCGAGCCGTCCGTCCCGGACAAGAATATTGCCCGGTGAGAAATCGTTATGGATAAGACAGGGAGGGAACGGCAGCGTCGCCGGCATGGAGACATGCTCCACCGCGTGCAGGAGCGTTGGGCCGAGTCGGCTGCGCGCTTCGCCGACCTCCTT
>WTHD01000011.1 GCA_011523265.1 Candidatus Binatota bacterium | reverse complement strand
TACCTCCACCGGTCGGGTCGCACCGCCCGCGCCGGTGAGACCGGGGTCGTGGTCCTGTTGATGCTCTGGAACGAAGAGCTCGAGGTGAAGCGCCTGATGAAGCGGGTCGGACTCGACATGCCCATCGTCGAGGTGTTCAGCAACGACCCGCGTCTCGAGGACCTCGTGGGGTGGGATCCGCTCGACAGCGAGACAGTCGCTTGAGCCTCGAATCTGGTGGGTCCGCGACCGACCCGTCGCCAGCCTTCAGAATTGGGCGGTGGCGACCAGTGCTCTGCATCTCGCCGGCGACGTCGGAGTCCGGCACGAACGCCGGCTGACGCCCGACCTCAGACGTGGCGGAGCGCACTACACACCGGTCGACGTCGCTGCGGGACTGGTGCGGCGTGCGCTGGCTCACCGGGCCCAGCGAGGCGTTCCCAGCGTGCTCGATCCGGCCTGCGGCTCTGGCAACTTCCTGTATCTGGCGCTGCATGCCCTTAAAGACCTGGAACATCGTGTACAGTTGGAATCCGAGACGCTGAGCTTAGAGAGAGAATTCCCCGCCATCGGCCCGGCGAACGTCAAGGGCATTGAGATTAACGCTTACGCCGCTGAGTTGGCTCGCGTGTCGGTCTGGATTGGTGAAATCCAATGGATGCGGCGCAACGGGTTTGAAGAGGCTCGTGACCCCATTCTCAAACCACTCAACACCATTGAATGCCGTGACGCGATTCTGACACCGGAGGGGAGGAAACCCGACTGGCCGGAGGCTGATGTGGTGATCGGCAACCCGCCGTTTCTGGGAGATCGAGTCATGCGGGGTGGCTTGGGACACGACTACACCGAGTGTTTGCGTCGCATCTATCGAGGTTCGGTTCCCGCGTCCGCCGATCTCGTCTGCTACTGGTTTCACAAGGCTGGCGAGTTAGTGGCCAGAGGAAAAATCGCACGCGCCGGTCTCGTAGCGACAAACTCGATCCGAGGCGGAAACAACCGGACGGTCCTTGATCGGTTCGTCGAGAGCGGAGTCATTTTCGATGCCTGGTCTGACGAGCCGTGGGTGATCGACGGCGCTGCCGTGCGGGTCTCTCTGATTTGCTTCGCTCGTGAGAGCGTGGGTGCCCCCGTCTTCCTGAACGGCGAGGAAACACCCCGGGTCCACGCGGACCTCACGAAAGGGGGGATCGACCTTACGCAGGCGGCGAGATTGGCCGGAAACCAGTCCACCGCATTCCTGGGAGTTTACAAGAACGGTCCATTCGATATTCCTGGCGATTTGGCCCGTGAGTGGCTTCTACTGCCGGCCAATCCCAATGGACGCCCGAATTCCGACGTTCTGAAACCTCGGGTCAATGGCATGGACCTGACACGGCGCTCCTCCGATCAATGGATCATCGACTTTGGTTCTTTCATGACCGAGGCGGAAGCGGCGCTCTACGAATCTCCATTTGCTCATGTTGCCGAGCATGTGAAGCCTGTGCGTCTGCGCAAGCGAAGGGAGAGGCATCGGAGATTCTGGTGGCGGCATGGCGAGACTCGCCCGGGGTTGTGGCGAGCGATTGACGGCTTGTCGAGGTGCATTGCTACCCCAACCGTCTCCAAGCACCGGCTGTTCGTGTGGCTTGACACCCGCATCTGTCCCGACCATCAACTGATCGTCATCACTCGCGACGACGACACGACTTTCGGTATCCTGCACAGCCGGTTTCATGAAGCGTGGTCTCTGCGGCTCGGCACGAGTCTGGAAGATCGTCCACGCTACACGCCAACTACCATTTTCGAGACCTTCCCGTTCCCCGAAGGACTGTCGCTCGACATTCCCGCCGCCGATTACGCCGACAATCCGCACGCCGTTTCCATCGCCGAAGCCGCCCGGCGGCTGGTCGAACTGCGCGACCGCTGGCTCAATCCGCCCGAATGGGTGGAGTGGGTAGACGAGCCGATCCCCGGCTATCCCAAGCGCCCGGTTCCCCGTAACGAGGATGCGGCGAAAGCCGTCAAGAAACGCACCCTGACTAATCTCTACAATGCCCGCCCGCAATGGCTGGCCGATGCCCACGCAAGTCTTGATGCTGCCGTGGCGGCGGCTTATGGCTGGCCTGCTGATATTTCTGAGGATGAGGCACTCCGTGAACTGCTGGAATTGAATCTGACGGATGACCACTGATAGACCGCCCAGACGTAAGAGGAAGTGACGGAATGAACAGCTTCGCCAGCCCCGCGGTACAGGCAATGAATCTCATTCGCTATATTGGCGATGAAGTATCGAAAACAGGTAAACCTATTAACAGACTCCCTGACGATCTTAGTGTAACTATCGGTGCCCCAAGCAGTGACCTTGCCTTTCAACTGGTGGAAGATTTAATCGAAGAAGGCATTTTAAGTGCCCAAAGACTTAGACACAGTAAGGAAGGTTCGGCAGTTTTCTCTTACCAGGAAAGAGTTAGAACCGCCTCTGAACTAGGAAGAGGTAATTTAGCATTAGACGTCAGTCTCACTCTCAAAGGATGGGAGCGGTACGAGACGGAGAAACGCGGTGAATTCAAGGGAAATTCCGGCTTCATCGCCATGCAGTTCGGGGACCCCGACCTCGACCCTTTTGTGAAGGACGTTGTGAAGCCTGCTGTGAAAGAAGGTATTGGCTACGACCTTGTTGATATGCGAGACGTGGGACGTGCAGGAGTCATCGACAATATCATGCGGACCCAGATCAGAGATGCAGCATTCGTGATCGTTGACCTTACACACGACAACTCAGGAGCCTACTGGGAGGCGGGTTATGCCGAAGGGCTCGGTAAGCCTGTCCTCTACATCTGTGAGAAAACAAAATTTGATGAGAAGAAAACTCACTTTGATACAAATCACTGTACAACGGTTCCTTGGTCCAGGGAGGATGACGAGGGTTTCAAGCAAGCATTGATCGCCACGCTCCGCCGCTCGCTCAACCTGTAAACCTGTCCGAGAGCGAATATCCCGGCCCTCACCCGACCTTCCGCCACCCTCTCCCAGAGGGCGAGGGGCTGAAAGCGGCTCCGCTACGTGGACAGATGTGGTATTACCGTGCCGGTGCGGGACACGGCTCAGGAAGGGGACGCGTCGAGCGGGTACGGTTTGATCAGGCCGCTTCTAGTTGCTACTTTTCCATATATGAGATCGGTTGGAATAAAAGTATTGAACAGTCGGTTGAGCGAGTACGTGCGGCTCGCCGCATCGGGCGAGACCGTTCTGGTCACGGACCGTGACCGTGTTGTCGCGGAAATCGGTCCTCCGAGAGAAGCTAGAAGCCCGCTGCTCGCCGATGCACTGCTGGCCGAGGCTGTGCGCAAGGGATGGCTGACGCCACCAACGCTGCCCGCCACGGGGGAGCCTCCAACTCCAGAACGAGTTGCGCCGCTCCATACTCTTCTTGGCGAATTGGACGCGGATAGAAGCGAACGGTGATCTACCCTCGATACCTCTGCTGCACTTCGTTTGTGAGTTTAGGGAATCCAGACTCCCTAGCCTCCCGGCATCTGGATGCCGGATCACGTCTGGCATGACGCAAGCGTACTGGCACGGCTACAACTCATCGTGAAACGCTCTGGTACCTCGAATTTCTGAATCTTAGGAGGAGACTGAAGTTGTCCTATAGAGCACGCACTTCGCTGGATATCATGAGGGGACTCGAGCGAGAGTCTGCCCTTCTCCCAGCGGCCCGTCTGCTTGAGTCGCCGGGCCTGCAGGAAGCTTTGGGGTCTCAGCTATTTGAGTCGGTGATCTCGCAGGAAGCTTTGGGGTCTCAGCTATTTGAGTCGGTGATCTCGCAGGAAGCTTTGGGGTCTCGTCTGTTTGAGTCGGTGAACACCCAACTAGCTCGTATAGTAGAGCCCTGGCAAGACACTTTCGCTTCGATCTCGGATTGGGAGACAAGCCTGACTGCTCGCATGGCGACGCTGCAAACTCCGTGGGTACTAGGAGACCTCCTTGAGCATTCTATGACTGGGTTTGCGCATCTATCACGTCTTAGTGATGCGGTTCACACGGAGGAACCCTACTCCGAGGCGGTTGGGGAGTTAGTCGCTGATGAGCTTGGAGAGGGTGTCGAAGCTGAGCAGGATGACTCTCCAGCCGCGCGTGACAAGGCGGCTATAGAGGCCGGCCTCAATCCTGATCTCATTACCTTTCCCCCTACCGCTTATGGTGAGGTGGTAATCGCAGCAGGCTTCAAATTCAGTCTTCCCCATTCACCTATTCCACAGGCGATTGAATCCGCTGACCCCGATGCCGTGTTCGATCCGATCCACGGGCAGGTGATGACTGAGCTTGAGCAACAACTGCGCAGTGTTGTGGAGAAATGCCTGAAGGCTTTGGATGGCGAAAAGTGGGTGAGGCGTCGAGTTCCTGAGGAGATGCGTAAACGCTGGCTGGAACGCCAAGACGAAGCCCGTCTTACTGGTCGATCCGTTTATCCACCTATTCAATACGCGGACTTCATGGATTTGGCCCATGTGATTGGACAGGCTAATAATTGGCGAGAAGCCTTCGAGCCGATCTTCCAGAATCGGGACGATTTGATGGCGTCGTTCCAACGGCTCCATCCTGTTCGGAAGGCTATTGCTCATAGCCGCCCTCTTGACCGTGTTGACGTTCTGTTCTTATTCAGCGAGGCGACTCGAATTTTTAATGCCTTGGGAATATCGGTTCTCAATTAGTCCTGTAGGTCGGATTAGCGAAGTCTAATTTGACATTATAGGCGGAAGTCACACACACTTTGACCTTTCAGTCAGTCCTGCACCCACCCGCCCTTCAACCACCCTCCGGCTACACGCCCCCACGATAGACAAGCGCAGGAGTTTTTGTTTTCCTAGGCAGCCTCTACTACGAATCCAAAAGGAGAACGCGTATGCTGCCAGTTGGTTATCTCCCCTGTACTCAAGACCCCCCGTCCGGGACGAATATGGGACGGGTGATTGATGAAATTATTGCCGAGGCCCAGGCTGCGGAGGCCAGTGGCTGGGACGGCTGCTTTCTGACCGAGCACCACCAGCAGGAAGACGGCTATCTGCCCAACCCGTTGCTGCTGGCCGGCCTGGTCGGAATGAAGACCGAACGCATAAAGGTCGGCACCTGCGTGTTGTTGATGCCGCTCCACCATCCCGTCCATGTCGCGGAAGACTGCGCCGTGATTGACCAGGCGACCAGGGGGCGTCTCGTTTTGAGCGTGGGCGTGGGGTATCAGCCGCAAGATTTCGACGCGTTCGAGATTCCGATCACCGAGCGGGCCACCCGGACCGAAGAAGCTATCGATATTATCCGCAAGAGCTGGACCGGGGAGCGCTTCTCTTTTGAGGGCAAGCATTTTCACTATCAGGACACCCTGATTACGCCCGGCCCGAGTCAGCAGTCCGGTCCGCCGATCTGGATGGCGTCCTGGACACCGGTCGGGTTGCGCCGGGCGGGCCGGCTGGCGGACGGCTGGATCGCCGACCCGGTGCAAAGCCTGGGTGTCATTAAAGACTATGCCACCCGCTACCGGGCAGCCGCGGAAAAGGCGGGCCGGAAGCCGTATATCTGCCTGATGCGTGATGCCGTGTTGGCCGGCAGCATGGCCGACGCCGAAGCCGCGAGCGAACCGACCATGTATACCCACCGTTTCTACTTTCAGTACGACGCCTATGTCCAGGATGAACACATCAAGGACGTCAAGACGCCCGAAGAGCTGAGCTTTGGCATAGCCGCCAAGGAGCGGCTGATTGTGGGCTCGCCCGAAGACTGTCTGGAACAGCTCCAGATGTGGAAAGAGGCGATTCAGCCGGATTACTTGATCATGCGCTTTCGACAGCCGGGCGGGCCGTCGCACGAGAATACGCTGCAAGCCATACGCACCTTTGGCGAAAAGGTGATTCCGAAATTGTAGAGAGCGTTCTTTTTCGGAAACCCTCACCCCGACCCTAAGGAGAGAGGGGAAGAACTGGATGATGGAAATTCCGCTGACTCAACATCTGGCTGCATTCTGTACCCGGCTCGATTACGACAGCCTGCCGGCTGAGGTGGTTGATCGGGCCAAATATTTCTTTCTCGACTATCTCGGTGTTGCGGTGCGCGGCTCGCTGTCGGATTCCAGCCAGCCTCTGTACCGCTTGGCGAACAGTCTTGCTCCGACCGGACGGGGAACGGTCCTGGGTCGGGCGGAGAAGGCCAACTTCCCGTATGCGGCCCTGGCCAATGGCACGTCCGCCCACAGCCTGGAACTGGACGACACCCATCAGGCCGGCTCGATTCACCTGGGCGTGTCGGTCTTTTCCGCATCTTTAGCCGTGGCAGAGCAGGTGGGTGCGAGCGGCAAGGATTTTCTCACCGCCAGCGTAGTCGGCTTTGAGGTCGCATCCCGGCTGGCCATGGCCCTCAAACCGACCGAGCACTACGGCCGCGGGTTTCATCCCACGGCGACCTGCGGCACCTTCGGCGCTGCGGCCAGCGCGGCCAAGCTGCTGGGCTTGAGTGAAGCGCAACTGCTGTCCGCCCTCGGTATTGCCGGCAGCCAGTCTGCCGGGTCGATGGAGTTCCTGGCCGAGGGGGCCTGGACGAAACGCTTCCATCCGGGCTGGGCCGCGTTCAGCGGCGTTCATGCCGCCCTGCTGGCAAAAGAAGGCTTCATTGGTCCGGGCACGATACTCGAAGGGCGGGACGGCTTTCTCAAGGCGTATGGGGTGCGGCCCGAGCCAAGCAAAATCAGCCAGGGACTGGGCGAGGATTTTCAGATTCTACAAACCGCGGTCAAACCGCACGCCTGCTGCCGTTACACCCAGGCCCCGATAGACGCGGTGCTCAGCCTCGTACGGGAACACAATGTGAAACCCGAGCAGGTCGAGCGGGTCACCATCGGCATGCTCGAAACCGGTATTCCGGTCATCTGTGAGCCGGCCGAGCGCAAGTATCGTCCTACGAATGTGGTTGAGGCCCAGTTCAGCCTGCCCTTTGGCGTTGCGGTGGCGCTGATCAAACGGCGGGCCGGGCTGGATGAATTTTCCGAAGCCATGCTGGAAGATACCGTAGTCGGTGCCCTCATGGCCAAGGTCGGGTATGAGCGTGACCCGGAACTGGAAAAAAACTATCCCAAGGAATGGCCGGCCTGGGCGCGCGTCGCTCTGGATACCGGACGGGAAGTCTCCGCTCAGGTGCGCTTCCCAAAAGGCGACCCGGAAAACCCGTTGTCGTGGGATGAGCTGACGGCAAAATACGCCCATCTTGCGACCGCGGTTTGGACGGACGCCCGCGCCAGCCGGGTGTGCGAGGCGGTCCGAGCGCTTGAGGCTGAGTCCGATCTGCGCAATGTGACCCAAGGGCTGTAATTGAAATCGAACGTCGTACTGGAGGAGTGAAGAATGGACTACGGTTATGTGTTCCCTGGTGGGGTGCATGTCTACAAAGACGTCATGCTGGCGGAAAAACGTGGCTACACGCACGCCTGGCTATACGATTCCCAAATGTTGTTCAGCGATGTCTACGCCTCCCTGGCCCTGTGCGCGGTGAATACGAAAAAGATCAAGCTGGGGCCTGGAGTGACCAATCCGGCCTCGCGCATTGCCCCGGTCACGGCCGGCGCGATTGCGTCCATCAACGAACTGGCGCCCGGCCGGACCATCCTCGGCATCGGAACGGGGAATACGGCCCGGCGAACCCTGGGCATGCCGGCGGCCCGGTTGATGGATATGCGCGAGCACGTCGAGACCTGTCGCGACCTGCTGGCGGGCAAGACCACGCCCTACCAGGAGGGCCACCGGCGCCGTATGGTGAAGTTTCTCAACCCCAAGGGCGGCTGGATCAATATCAAGAAAAAAGTGCCGATTTATGTTGCGGCGAGCGGTCCCAAGACCTTGGAACTGGCGGGTGAAATCGCCGACGGCATTATTTTGTTTGGCGCCGTCAGCCCCAGCCTGATTGAGTTTGTGATGAATCACATCCGGACCGGAGCCGAGCGGGCCGGGCGCAACCCGAAGCGGATTTACACCCTGTGCATGACCGCCTTCCATCTCACCAATAAGGGCGAGTCGCTCGAAACTTCGAAAGTCCGTAGCGCCGTCGGGCCGTTTGTCTCGTCTTCCAGCAATATCTTTGCCTTTTCCTGCCCCAACCCGAAGGACCTGCCGGCTGATGTACGGGACGACCTGATGGCTTTCAAGAATGCCTATCGCGCCCCCGAGGGTTCAATCGAAACCCGTCACCTCAAGCTCTATGCCGATTATCTGCAAGGCTTTAAGAAGGAGCACGAGCCGCTGGTCACGGAGAAGATAATTCGGGCCACCACGCTGACCGGCACCAAGGAAGAGGTGCTGGAGTCGGTCAAGGCCATGAAGAAAGCCGGCATCAAGCAGGTCGCGGTCCAGCCGGTGACGGACGCCCGTACGACCATTGACGCCTTTGCCCGGGCCGTGATTCGCAAGATGAAATAGCCGCCTGAGAGGAAACGTGTCTATTGCTGCGGGGTGTATGGAACCAGTACGGCGGTGCCGGTAATAGCGCGCTCGCCGTGCTCGTTCTCTACGACCAAGTCGCAGTACACGGTCGGTATGCCGTCTTCCTCGTTTTTCTCGGTAATCATGCCCCACAGGGCAATCGTGTCGCCGTGGCGCACGGGCGTGCGAAACGTGGTGCTCAGGCTGCGCAGCCGCCAACCCACAAAAAAATCCTTGAGCATCTGACACAGATACGTGGTGCTCAGAGGGCCGGGAATAATCGGCCTGGTCAGCCCGGCCTGCTCGGCGTCCTTCTGGTGAAAGAAGAACTTGAGGCCGGTGATCTGGACCGCATCCGCATAGCGCAGCACCGTCTCTTTGGTTGGGGTTTTCCAGACCGGTCCGATCTCGTCGCCGATCTCTACATCATCAAAGGATTTTAGCTGCTGATTCATAGTGGCCTATCGGAAGGCGGGCATGACTTCGTTGGCAAAGATTTTGAGCGTGGCCAGAAAATCGTCCTGCGCCATGTCGCTGAATATCATGGTGAACAGCGTCACGCCCTTTTTATTTTTCTCCTGCAAGGCCTGAATAACGCCGTCCGGGTCGCCGCACACGCCGCATCTGTCGAGGTTGGCCAGCCGGCCCAGGGTCTTTTTGGCCAGCGGGTATTTCTTGTCAAAATCCTGTTTATCTTTCCCCAGGACAACCAGCGTCTGTTCGGAGATTTCAATCTCGTCCGGGTCGCGGCCGATGGTGTGGC
>WTHD01000404.1 GCA_011523265.1 Candidatus Binatota bacterium | reverse complement strand
GCTCAGAATACGACTCTTCAAATAATCCTGCTCGGCAAACTGGATTAGCGCCTGACTACAGTCCTCCCAGGTGTCGCCACCGTCTCGACTACGGATGATTCCGCCGACCTCCAGGCCGACATACACCGCATCCGGATCATTCGGGTCGGCCGCCAGGCCGATAATGCGACACGGAAAACCCATTTCAACCATGCCGGACGGCTGGGAAAAGGTCAGGCGTCTCCAGGTGTCACCGCCGTTTTCGCTCCGATAGATGGCCGCCGGTGCGGTCCCGCAATACACGACCTGGGGATCGTTCGGGCGAAACAACAACGACCAGACCGCCATCCCGGTATCCGGAAAATCCAGCTCCTCCCAGTGCGCCCCACCGTCCGTACTGCGGTACGGTCCGTGCTGGGTGCCGACGTATAAGAGATGCGGATTGTCAGGATGGATAAGAATGGCCCGAATCTCGGCCCGCTCCGGGAGGCCCTGGCTCAAAATCTGCCACTCCGTTTCTCCGACTCCTTGACGACACAAACCACTGGACGGAGTGTTCTGTCCGTTCTTGGAAAACTGCGACGCCCCAGCGTAGACATACTGAGCCATGGTTTTCTCCCTTCCTTGTCGCGCTAGAGTCTCATTATTGTGTCAGCGGCAAATATTCAACCCAATCCGCACAATCTTCAAGACTGGATGGTTACACCTGCCTTGTCTCCATTGGCTCTGTTAGGCTATCAGGACAAGCAAAGGAGGGAGTCCGTGCTGATATCCGTCCTGTCCGTTCTCATCTTGATCGCCCTGCTCTGGTCTCTGGGCTGGTATGCCAAACGCTGGGTTTCGACCGATGCCGATTATTTGCTGGCCGGCCGCCAGGTCAGTCTGCTCCCCGGCATTGCCGGGATCTGCGGGATCGCGTTTGCCGGCAGCGTAACCAGCATTATTCCGGGCCTGACCATTCAGTACGGTTTTTTTGGCTGGGTGTGGGGTATTAGTCTGCCGGCGGTTATCGGCTATTGGATATACGGTCTGCTGGCCTGTCCGTATGTTCGTCGCTCTGGTGCGTATACCCTGCCGGAGTGGTTGGAGATGCGCTTTGATGCGCGCACCCGCCTGGTCGTCAGCATTGCCACCGTCCTCGGTGTGACCGGCCTGGTCGCCATGAATGTCATTGCCATGGCGCTGATTATGACCGGCTTTCTTGAGGCTCCGCTGTGGCTGATGGTGACGCTGATTCTCGGCGGTCACGTCATGTTTCTCCTCCTCGGCGGTCTGTGGGCGTTGACCCTGACCGATGTCGTCCAGGTCATTCTGGGCTTTATCCTGCTGCCGGCCCTGGTCGGCTACTGTGCGTGGACATTTGGTGGCTGGGATATGATTCAAGCTCAGTTTGTGTCCCCGGCTCCGTTGACCCAGGGAACGGCAGGGACGTTTCCGTGGTTGCGCCTGAGCTATCCCAGCATTATCACCGTCTCCCTGGTGGTTGGCATGTTCATCCAGTGGGGCGGCAACTATTACTGGCTGCGCGCCGCGGCCGCCCGCACCGAGTTTGTCGCCCGCTGGCAATATCTGATTGGCGGAGTCGTGGTCGTCGTGGTTGTCCACGGGGCGTTGGGCCTGCTCGGGCTGTACGCGGGGAGCGTGTATCGCCAAGACTTTCTCGGCGAGGCCAACCCCATGAGCGCGTATGGCATGCTGATGCGCGACCTCCCCTCAGGGGTGGCGCTCTTCGGCCTGGTAGCGGCCTTGGCGGCGACCATCTCAACCACCAGCAACGCCCACCTGGGGATTACCTCGACCCTGGTGCGCGACCTGTATCAACGCTTTCTGCATCCGGAGGCCACACGCGAGCAGGTCTTGCGTATCAGCCGGGTTCTCACCGTCGTCACCGGGGGCGGCATCTGGCTGCTCAGTTTTTACCCCGGCGGCCCCTATTTTTTGCTGGCCATTAGCTGCGCGATGTTGGGCCCGGCGGCGCTGATTTTTTTACTCGGACATCGCTGGTCACGGATCAGCGCAACCGGAGCGTTTTGGGGGACGCTCATCGGGATGGTCGTCATGCTGGTCTACGAGGGATTACAGCTGACTGGTGTGACCGCGTGGTCAACGCATACCGTCCTTATCGGAACCCTGACCACCCTGCCCTTGATCGTTCTGATCTCGCTAGCAACCTCACCGCCGGCAAGCCAGCGGGACGACCGCTCCGAGGTCGGCCAGAAGCCCTTCGTCCTCACCACCGAGCATACGCAATTCCTAGGCCTGCTGCACCACGGCTATGGACAGATGGTTGAGTTGACCGATTTTCTCGGCATGGACACCGCGCGCGGGAACCGCTTAATCGATGAACTGATAGCCGCGGGCTTGGTCCGGCGGCAGGCGCAATCAGGCCCGGACTTTTTTACCCTGGAAATCACTCCCCAGGGAGCGCAGTACCGGGAGAGGAGTGAAGAGCCCGGAGCGGTTGTACCGCCCCACTCTTCGGTCCCCACAATTGAACTCCAAATCCTCAGGCAGATCGAGAGTGGTCCGCAGACGCTGCGGACCTTGGGCCGGGCGATTGAGGCGAACGCCTCGACGCTCGGCGTGGTCGTCAGCCGCTTGGAACGACTTGGCCAGGTGCGCAGCCACGGCATCTGGGAACGTCGTCTCTCCCTGTCCGATACGGGCCGCGCAGCCCTCCAGGCGGCGGCCCAGGGCTAAGGATACTCCGCTCATCGACCTACGGCCCTGACAGTTCTCTTCGGAACGGATACACTCCGGTATCACTCCTGTTCGAGGTGAGCGTATGCCGAGTACCAAGCCGCCGAGCGGCACGCGAGATTACTTACCTGAGACCGTGGCAAAACGCCGCTACGTTGTAGACAAGATTGAGAACGTCTTTCAGCGCTACGGTTTTCTGCCCCTCGAAACGCCGGCCATTGAGAATCTGAGCACGCTGTTAGGCAAATATGGCGAGGAGGGTGACCAACTCCTCTTCCGTCTTCTCCATCGGGGCGACAAACTCGCGCGCGCCCTGGAAAAACCGACCCCCGAAGCCGGAGACCTGGCCGAGCTTGGACTACGCTATGATCTCACCGTTCCGCTGGCTCGCGTCGTGGCCCAGTACGGCAATAGCCTCCCCAGGGTGTTCAAGCGCTATCAGATTCAGCCCGTCTGGCGGGCCGACCGGCCGGCGAAAGGCCGCTTTCGTGAGTTTTATCAGTGCGATGTTGATCTGACCGGCACCACGTCGCTGCTGGCCGAAGCAGAGGTGATGAACGCGGTCAGCGGCGCGCTGCTGGAGCTCGGCTTTTCCAACTTCTCCATTGCGCTCAACCACCGGGCGATTCTGCGCAGCATGATCGGGGCGGCCGGCATTGACCCCAGCCTTGAGGGTTCCGCTCTGATCGCCATTGATAAGCTGGATAAAATCGGTGTTGACGGCGTGCAGGCAGAACTCACGCAACGCGGCATTGCTCAGGAATCGGCCCACCGTCTGCTCGCCATGACAACGAGCGCCCCGGAGATGAGCAACCACACCGTTTTAGAAGCCTTGCGCGGACAGTTATTACAGCCCGAGGCGCAGCAGGCGCTCAATGCGCTTGAAACGCTTGTGTCCGTAACCATGGACGCCCCGGCAGGTTCGCATATCCGCCTGGCCCCGGCGCTGGCACGGGGTCTGAGCTATTATACCGGTCCCATCTTTGAGGTTGTCTCAACCGACTTCAGCGGCTCCTTAGGCGGCGGCGGACGCTACGACAACCTGGTTGGCATGTTCAGCAACAAGCAGGTTCCGGCGGTCGGCTTTTCCCTTGGTCTGGAACGGCTCCTGCTCTTAATGGAAGAGCGGCAGATGTTTCCGGCCCTGCAACTGACGGCCCAGGTGATGGTCTGCGTCCTGCCCGATACCCCGCTACCATCGGCGGTCGGACTGGCCTCGCGCCTGCGTCAGGCGGGCATTACGGTCGAGGTTTATCCGGAACAGAGCAAGCTGGGGCGCCAACTCTCCGCCGCCGCCGCCCAGCAGATTCCCTATGCGCTCATTCTCGGGCCTGACGAGTTTGAACGCCAGCGCTATACCTTGAAGAATCTGACAACCGGAGAGCAGCAAGCGCTGGGTGAAGACGATCTCATCACCGCGCTCCGGCCTAGAACACCACCTCAAGCTGCGTAATCAGATTGTCCCGGTCCCGCAGCAGGCCGATGCCGTTGTACTGGCCATCGAGATAGTTGTACTGGAGCGTCAGCCGAAACGGGTCGCGCGTCAGGGTGACCCCCGGCTGGACGAGCCAGGAACCCTGCCAGTCGTAGAAGAAGACCAGTTGGGGTTTGATCACCCCGGAGCGGAAGGAGGTCGAGATACTCAGCGTATTCACAAACTGGTGTTGGTCGATATTGACCAGAGATTGGTTCTGGCGGCTCGGCTCACTGACCGGAATCGCAAAATGGCCAAAGCCGTACGGTCCGGCTGACGCCAGCGAGGTGTCGTTAAAATCGACGATATGCGTGCCGAACATCTGCCCGCTGATGATAAAAGACTGCTGGGGATTGAGGGCGCGGATATAGCGGTTGATATCGATGCCCAGCACCCAGCGCACAACGTGTGAGTGGGCAATATCGTTCTCATAGGACAGCAGCGGCGAGCCGGTGAGGGGATCGATCCCGACCTGGCGGTAACCGGGAGTGATCCGGCCGCCGGAGAGGACTGGTCCGAGGAGGTGGGTAGCGCCGGAGTTCTTATAGAACGGCTCGTCCCAGAAAACGGCCGCCTCGCTGCGGATGATCGCATACCACTTCGGCACGGGGAAAGAAGCGGTCAGACCGGAGATCGCAATTTTCGGATACCGTACATTGGCCTGAAAGTGATCGACGATAAATTGAGAGGCCAGCCCCGCGTTGACCGCCTGCTCAAACGCCGCCAGGCTGATCGGGGGACGCGTCCTGGGCGTGACAATGCGCACCTCCGGCGCATCCAGAAACGTGTAGTAATGCGCCGCAGAGAGCGTCAGCTCGCCGACTCTGGCGGTGATACGAAAGCCGCCCCGGGTGTCCTTGAAATTCTGGGCCGGCTTTTTGACGACACTGCGTATCCCCGGCGGGTTCGGGGTTGACCAGGGTGAGCCGACCGGCACCGGGCTGGAGATATTCTTGTCAAAGGCACCGTAGCCCTCGATATTGAGCTCGGAAAAGGGGCCGACATCCTCAAAGCTGTATACGGCCCGCACCATGTCCAGGGGCACGCGTCGGTCATCCAGGGAAACGAGGAAGCCGCCAAAGCTGGCGTCGAGCGGATTGATCTGATCCAGGAGTCGAAAGGCGTCGGTCTCTCCCCAGGACAGGTTTTGGCGTCCAATGCGTAAAAAGAGAAACTCCCACGACAGGTCAACATAGGCTTCAAACAGCCGATGACGCATGCGCAAGCTGCGGCGCGAGTTGACGCGCGAGCAGCCGGCAAACTGACGCGGACTGGTCCGCTTTTGTTTGCTGGGCTGACCACAGTTGGAGTGCAGGGGAAAACGCTCGCTGAACACGTCGGGTCCATAATCCCAGACGCCGTCGTACTCCCCCCGATAGGTGATGAAATAACTGATGTCTTCAAGCTGGAGCCACTGAAGCGGCTTGAGCAGCGGCGCCAGCACACCGAGATGGCCCTCATAGCTGCCCTCAACCAGGTCCACCAGATCGTGTCGTAATTCGACTTGGATGAAGGAGCGGTTCTGGAGCATATTGAAGGCATTATACGGCGTCTGGAGACGGGTATTTCCACCCGCGTTCTCCACGGCCATGGCCGTCCGGTTATACACCCGGCCGTTAAAGCGCAGCGTTTGGGACTCGTCCAGAAAGCGGGCGTGCAGCAGGGCCGGCCAGAGCACTAGACCAACGACCAGGCTACGAACGCACAACAGCCCGGCCTGTCTCAGGCGCGGTGAAGTGCGCTTATTCGTCGCTGCTTGTCGACCCTGCACGCTGTGCCTCATAGATAAGAGCTAGGCTTCACTTCCCCAAACGGACCATCTCTTTGACTGTGAACTTTCTGGGTTTGAGGGGTTTGTTGATCAAGACCTCGTCGGCGGTCCACAGGGCGGCGCTATTACTTTTATAGTCTATCCACACATTGCCCAAGTGGAGATGTGTGCCCTTTACCTCGGCATTGTCCGGATCGTCGGCCGGGTCGCCAAACGTGTGAAACAAGGTCCGCCAATGATTTCCTTCATGGTCATACACAAAGACGCAAAAAACCGAATAAATCTGTCGATCAATATAAAAACGACGCTTGCCATACGGGTGGCCAGAATCGTTGGGGGTGGCTTCAAGAACCACGACCTGGCGCAACTCCCACGGAGACTGGGGATACCAGCCGCCTTTGCCGCCATACTCCGGGGGCGTTCCGCCAACGAAGCCCGGCATCAGCATCACCTGCTCGCCCAGATACTTCCAGGTATAGTTGTGAAGATAGCCCTGAAAACCGGCATGATCTTCGATGAGAAAACTTGCCTCGAATGAGGCCGCATGATGGTTGACGACGATGCTCCGCGTGCGGCGACTCTGCGGGTCGTAGGCCCAACCCTTCTGGTTGGTCGTGTCCGCCGCATAGTGAAAAGTGAGACTCTGGGCTCCCTCAAGGTCCTGGGGGCTCATGACAATCGAGTGCTCTCGCCACCAAGTGCCTTCCTTTTCCCACTTCGCTACGTTGAATTCTGGATTCGGACGGAACATGCCGTACCTGCGTGAATAACGGGTGTCCACCGCACGTTCGGTATTGCCGCTACTGTTGACCGTACGCAGGACACCTTGGGTTGTCATGGTATCACCCATATAGCGCATGCGGTAATTCCAGGCGGCCTTAAGCCCGGCCTGCGGGTCGGCCGGATCAATGCGGGGGAAAGGCTGGCCAAGCGTGTAGTTCTGGAGTTCGCCATCCGCGCCGAGTTGGACTTGGCCGGCGTGTTTGATCGACGCCTGCATATAGGCCTCCAGGATAGGAAAATCCGTTGTCGCCTGGACGGGAATCTCAAAATCTCCGGCTTGGACCACGCGGACAATCTCCGGCGGCAACACTTTTTCGGCAACCTGCACATTCTCTTTGGTCAGCGTCATGCCGGGTGTTATGCCGTCAATCTGCGGGCTGCCATTGCGGTACGGCAGAAAGCCGTCCAGCAGTTGCTGGTCTCCGTCCTGGGCATATACGCCTGCTGACAATAGCCCTACCAGGCTCAGTATGCCGATGAGAAAAAGAATGCTCCGGTTTCTTATTCGCATGCGGCCCTCCTCTCCTGAGTGAATGTTCATTTTCTTGTAAAGACTCGCCGCTTCACACGCAAGAGGCAGGCGTGAGGCTCAGGCTTGAGAAACGTCTGATCTCTTGACAGCCCTGAGTGCTCTCAGATAAGACGGCTGCATATTCATTCCTAATAATTTGGAGGCAAGGAGGGCCTTATGGCAACACCCCAACCAGCAGTTCTCAATAGAAACATGGGCCAGCACCAGTGGTATGTCCATCTCAGTCGCCTAGATGGCGCTGATATGGGTGTGATCAAATCTGCGGTCCAGCAGTTGCGTCAAGACTGTGCCGACAAAGGCATCAATCTGACCATCGGCCTCGGACCATCACTCCTCTCGGACCTTACGGATGATGTGCCCAACGATTTCCAGCCCTACGAGACCTTCAAGTCGATTGACGGCAGTGGCAAGGAAGCCAAGGGCACCCAGGAAGAACTCCTGTTCTGGCTGAACAGCGAGAAAAAGGATGAGGTCTGGAAAGCCCAGTGGGACGCTCGGGAAGCCCTGAAAGGGCATATGCGGGTAGCCCGCGAAACCATGACCTTCATCTTTGGCGATTCGCTCGACCTGTCCGGCTTCAAAGATGGCACCGGCAACCCCGAGCCCGAGCGGGATATTGAAGTCGCGGTCGTTCCGGATGGCGAGCCGGGCGCAGGCGGGAGCTTCATTATTGCTCAACGTTGGATTCACGACTTGGAAGCCTTCAACCTTCTGCCCGTTGAAGAGCAGGAAAAGGTCTTTGGCCGGACCAAGGCCGACTCAACCCGCCTGTCCCCCCAGCCCTCTCCCTCCCACCTCTCGCACGTCGAGCTGAGAGAGGGCAGAACGGGTGACGACAGTACTCCCAAGCGGGATGAGATTTCGCGCCGTTCGACCCCGTACGCCTTCCACGATGGCACGGTTGGCCTGTACTTCATGGCCTTCTGTAAGAGCCAGGCCCCGCTTCGCGAGCGGATGCGGGCCATGTACGGCATGGACGGTCAGGAACGCGACCGGCTCACCTCATACAGCAACCCGGCCTCCGGTTCGTTCTACTTCGCCCCGTCGGTGGAAACGCTCGACGCCGCGTTGTCGTAACTATTAACCGAGCATTCTATTCACAAGAGGGACGGGTCCTATGGCTCGTCCCTCTTTTTGTCTGTCGTCCTTACCCGGCATAGACCTCGGGCCGTAAGACGGCAATATACGGCAGGTTACGATAGCGGCCGGCAAAGTCGAGCCCATAACCCACCACAAACACGTCTTCGATAACAAAAGCGCGGAAGTCGGCTTCATACTCGACTCTCCGCCGGGCGGGCTTATCGAGCAGCACACAGGTTTTGATCTCACGGGCCCCTTGCTTCAACAGTGCTGCGCGGAGAAACGCGAGCGTCCGGCCCGTATCCAGGATGTCGTCGACCAGGAGAATCCGCTGCCCCCGGATTTCCTGGTCGGTCGGGAAATAGTCCAGGCTGAGCCGGCCACTCGTTGTCCCGTCTCCATAGCTCGATACCGCGGCAAAGCTCAGACGGAGCGGAAAGGGAAGCCGGCGGATGATATCCGCCGTAAAGAGGCAGCCGCCCTTGAGCACCGACACCACCGTACAGGGCGCATCCCGGTAATGGGTCGCGACTTCCTGGGCCACACGGCTTAGGCCGGCCTGGATATCCGTCTCTGTGAACAGAATACGCTCAATATCCTTTACCACATCGTCGCTCCCGTCCCACACTTTTTCTCTAGCCGGCAAGCAGCAACGCAAGGAAAGAAGCCTACGAGGCGAATAGAGAGCCCTGACAAACTGCTAGTCCATCGGTGGGTTTTGAGCTATTTGCGCAATGTCGTCGTCCAGCTTGATCCAGGGCTGGGCACTATCGCACCAGAGCTGGGCTTCGGGCTTGAGCCAGGAGGGATCGTCGAGCGTGCCGGCCTTGAGGAAATCCATGGTTGGCAAGGCTGCCACATCAGACAGAATCGGT
>WTHD01000060.1 GCA_011523265.1 Candidatus Binatota bacterium | reverse complement strand
TCACCAAGTTGTCCCTACCGTGGCTCCAGCGGCATGCCTTCGCGTTTACGCACGTCGTTCAAATAGGTCAGGATGCCGTCCTCGACCGTGTACTTGGGTGTGAAGTCCAGCTCGGTTCGCAGGCGGTCGGTCTTGACCAGCGAGGTCATGGCTACGGGTTTGTCG
Organism: Candidatus Binatota bacterium; assembly: GCA_011523265.1. Lineage (GTDB taxonomy): Bacteria > Desulfobacterota > Binatia > Bin18 > Bin18 > Bin18. The sequence continues at coordinate 9,076 of WTHD01000060.1, read as the reverse complement.
CTGACCGAGATGTTGGCATCGGGCAGCAACTCGCGCAGATAGGCCGTGATCTCGCCCGTCTTGCGGCTGGGGCCGGCCATGTTGAACACGCGGGATTGCGGGTTTTCAATATGATACGCCCGACGAAAGACCTCGGCGGCATCGGCAACATAGAGCCAGTCGGCAATCTGCTCGTCCTGCGGCATGATAACCGGCTTGCCGAGCAGGGCCAGCTCAGGGGCCACCATAAAATGATCTCCCGCCGCGCCCCGGCGCTGGCCGCGCCCCTCGCCAAACACCGAGGTCGGCCGGATCGCAATGAAGTCCATGCCATAGGCGTGATTATAGTAGTCCGCGGTATGCTCGTTGAATAATTTGCACGCGCCGTACAGGCCGGCCTGATTGCTGGTGGACGGAGCGGGCGGGTCATCTTCGCTCAACTCCGGGGCGGTGCTGGCCGTGCGCTCGGGAAATACGGCGACCGAACTCATATACACCACGCGCTTCAGGCCGCTCAGCCGGGCGGCCTCAAAGATATTGGTGGTGCCGATACAATTCACGTTGATCGACGGCAGCGGATTGCGGATGCCGCCGGTCCCCAGATAGTAGGCGAGGTGAATAATCCCTTCGATTTTATTGCGCTGGATCACGTCTATGAGCGCGGTCACCTCCATGACATCGCCCTGCAAGACCTTCACCTGGTCGGCCACGGCCGCGACCGCCTGTCGGTTCGGGACGGCATCGAGAATAACGACATTCTCTCCCGACTGAACCAGATGTCGTGTCAGATGCCGGCCCAAAAACCCGGTGCCCCCGGTAATCAGAATCGCCATATGTACAGCCTCCTTAGAGACTGCTGTACGGAATTTCTGACCAGGCCGCAACTCTCCCGCTGCACCCGGCGTGCCATCCGCCCTTTCTTTCTGTCTCTTTTTGGGACACCCTGAGGTGGCAATCCGAACGAGGCGAGTTGAAAGACCGCTTATCGCCAGTCACAAGGGAGGAAGTGCTATGACGCGTACTGCAACCGTGCGCATGGTCGCGGAAGAAGAAGCCACCGGCAAAGTCGCGCAGATATATGCTGACATCAAAGCCACCAAGGGTATTCCGGCGGTGCCGAATTTCTGGCGGGTACTGGCCAGCCATCCGGACAATCTGGAGATGATCTGGACCCGGCTGAAAGCGCTCATGCACCCCGAGGCCAGCGGACGGGAATCGCCCCTCGATCCTCGCACACGCGAGATTATTGCCCTGGCCGTTTCGGCCACCAACGGCTGTGCCTACTGTATTAACTCCCACACCGCAGCTCTGCGGAAGCTCGGCTGCGACACCGAAACGCTGGGGGAAGTCATGGCTATTGTGGCGCTGTTCAACAGCACCAACGCCCTGGCGGACGGCTATCAGATCACCCCGGACGTATTACCGCCTGTTGATGAGGCGTAACCAAGACCGTGTATGACAGGAGCGACTATGTCGACGGTTTCACAAACTGCGTCTTTGCTTGCCCTCTTCTGGTGTGTCGCCCCCTGTCTCTCTCCGTCCCTGGGTCGTACCGCGGTCGTGCCTCAGACAAGCGTTCAGGAGGATGGAATGGAAACACTGCGCCTCTCCGGGCTCCACGAGCCGGTCGAAATCCTGACCGACCGCTGGGGCATTGCCCACATCTATGCCAAAAACCAGCACGACCTGTTTTTTGCCCAAGGCTATAACGCGGCCCGCGACCGCCTGTTTCAGCTTGAGATCTGGCGCCGGCGCGTCACCGGCACCATGGCCGAGATTCAAGGCCCCAAAGCCCTGGACCGCGACATCGGAGCCCGGCTGCTGCGTTTTCGGGGCGATATGGACCAGGAGTGCCAGTACTATCACCCGGACGGGAAAGAGATTATCACCGCCTTTGTCCAGGGTATTAACGCCTATATTCAGCAGACCCGGGAACAACCGGACCTGCTGTCCCTTGAGTTCGGTCTGCTCGGCATTACCCCCCAGGCCTGGACCCCGGACATCGTGCTGGCGCGTATCGGTGGGATTTTTCTGAACCTGGAAACCGAGGTTCTGATCGCCCAGGCGCTGCAAACCATGCGGCCCGAAGCGATCCGGGCGATGCTCCATTTACACCCCGGAACGCCCGACCTGACCGTAGCCGAAGGGCTCGATGTGGCGACCATTCCCGGCGATGTCCTGAAGTATTATCAAGCCGCGCGCGAAGCGGTTGCCTTTGCGCCCGAAGACGTTGTTGATCCGCGGCAGCGCGCCACGGAAACTGCTGATGCAACTGCCCGGTCCGCTGCCCCGGCCTTTACCGGGAAGAGCGTTTCACAAGACGAGGGCAGTAATAACTGGGTGGTGAACGGCACCAAAACGCTCTCTCGACAGCCGCTCATGGTCAACGACCCGCATCGCTCTATTACCGCGCCGTCACTGCGCTACTGGGTTCATCTGGTCGCGCCCGGCTGGAACGTGATTGGCGGTGGCGAGCCCCACCTGCCCGGTGTTTCTATCGGACATAACGAGCAGGGGGCGTGGGGGCTGACGATTTTCCCGACCGACTCCGAAGACCTGTATGTGTATAAGACCAACCCGGACAACCCGCATCAGTATCGGTACCGGGGGGAATGGGAGGACGTACAGATTCTCCACGAGACGATCCCGGTGAAAGGTCAGGCCGCCGCCGCGGTCGAACTGAAATATACCCGGCACGGTCCCATCCTGGCTGAAGACCCGGAGCGGCACCTGGCTTTTGGGCTGCGGGCCGCCTGGCTCGATATCGGCGGGGTGCCGTATCTGGCCAGCCTGCGGATGGACCAGGCCAAAACCTGGCAGGAGTTCCGCGAGGCGTGCGCATACTCCCGCGCCCCGTCAGAGAACATGGTCTGGGTGGACAGGCAGGGTAATATCGGCTGGCAGGCGGTCGGTGTCGTGCCGCTCCGACCCAACTGGAACGGCCTGGTGCCCGTGCCGGGGGATGGCCGCTTTGAGTGGGATGGCTATCTGCCGATTCGTGAGCTGCCGCACGTCCTGAACCCCTCGGCGGGGTTTATCGCAACCGCAAACCAGGAGAACCTGCCGCCCAACTATCCCTACCCGATCAGCTATTACTGGCTGGAGCCCTACCGGTTTGCCCGGATTGAGGAAGTCCTGGCCGCGGGCAAAAACCTGACGGCCCGCGAGATGATGCAACTCCAGAGCGATGAGTACTCGATTCCCGCGCGCTTGCTGCTGCCGTTTCTGCACGCCCTGGACAAGGACTGGGCGTCGGCAGACCCGCTCGTCCAGGCGGCGCTCAACAGGCTGCACGCCTGGGACTTCGTGCTGGACAAGGACTCCGTTGCCGCCGGGATCTATGCCGCCTGGCAGCGCCAGTTGTGGGAGCAATTTCGGAACACGCACGTCCCGGCCGCTCTCCAGGAAGCCTTTGCGAGTATTGTTGTCACCCCGCTCATCAACAGCCTGCTCGCTCCTGACGGTAGCTACGGTCCTGACCCGCTCGCCGGACGAGACCGGTTTATTCGTGAGAGTTTTAAGGCTGCTGTCCAATCTCTTGCCACCCGCTTCGGCTCGGATATGAATAACTGGACCTATGGCCAGACCGCCTATCACCACATCGTCATCAAACATATGCTGAGCGACGCGGTGAACGACGAACTCCGAGTCCAGCTCGACGTTGGTCCCATTCCGCGCGGCGGGGACAGTTTTACGGTCAATAATACCGGTAGCGAGGACATGCAGACCGTGGGCGCTTCTTTCCGGCTGATTGCCGACCCCAGTAACTGGGACCGGTCGTTAGGCATCAATACGCCCGGACAGGCCGGCGACCCTCATCATGCACACTATCGGAATCTGTCCAGCCTGTGGGCCGAGGGGCAGTATTTCCCCGTGCTCTATTCCCGAGACAAGATTCTGGCGGTGACGGAACACAAGACGTTACTCCAGCCGGAGCCATAAATCGGGCGACGCTATTCACCCCCGTGAGCACGGCACCACTCCGGCTTGTCGGGTTCACGGATTCCTTGGTATGTTTGGCCCGTATTCAGGAGGGACGCGATGGCAGCAATAGATTCTCAAGCAGCATCTCCACGCAACGAATGGCGCAAGCAGACCCCAGGGCATGCCGGCTGGGCGCGGACCGCGCACGCGGGTGACCCGCATAAATACTATATGGTTTCGGTCGATACGCACGGGATCGAACCGAACGATTATCTGGAAAAGCGCATTGAGAAAAAATATCTCCATCGCATTCCGCGGATGAAGATTGACGAGGACGGCGCGCAGTGGACGCTCTGCGAAGGCATGAAGCCCGTGCTGGTCAAGCCGGGCCGCAATTATGAAAAACACCTGCCGGCGCTGGAGTCGTTTGAAGATATCGACATGTTTCAGCCCTACTCGAAGCGCTTCGAGGCCGAAGATTTGCGCCGCAACCATGCCGGCACCGATATCACACAGCGTCTGGCCGACGCGGACGCGGATGGCATTGACGCCGAGATTATTTTCCCGAACAAGGGCCTGCTGGCCTTTGGCACGCCTGACCCGGTTTTTCAGGGGGCGATGTTCCGGGCCTGGAACCGCTGGGCGCTGGAGACCTTTGGCGATCACTGGACGCGCTTCATGCCCATGGCCATGATTGCCACCGGCGACCTTGAAGGAGCCATGGCCGAAGTGCGGTGGGCCGCGAAGCACGGCTTCAAGGGACTCACTATGCCGAATAAGCCCATCTTTGGTCCGCTCAAAGAGGGCGAGCTGCAATACAACGACAAATCGTTCGAGCCCCTCTGGTCGCTGATCGAAGAAGTGGACCTGCCCATGACCTTCCACGTCTCGACCGGACGCGACCCGCGCGCGGTCGGGGGCAATGGCGGGGCGCTGATTAACTATGTTTCGCACTCGATGGCGACCGTTATGGACCCGCTCGTGCACCTGATCTCCTCGGGCGTGTTCGAGCGCCATCCCAGCCTCAAAGCCGGCTCTATTGAGGGCGGTATCGGCTGGGTGCCCTGGATGGTCGAAACCCTCGACTACGCCCACAAAGTCCACCATATGTGGGTGCGTCCGGTCCTGCCCGAACCGCCCAGCTTTTATTATCGGCGCAACTGTTTCTCGGCCTTCATGAACGACCGCTCCACGCTGCTCCTGGCCGAAGAGTTGAACCTGGTCGATAATTTCATGTGGTCGAACGACTATCCGCACCACGAAGGCAGTTGGCCGTACTCGGCCGCCAGCATTGAGCGCCAGATGGATACCTTGTCGGAAGCAAGCCGCGAGAAAATTCTCGGACTCAACGCCGCCCGGGTGTTCAAACTGGAAGTGCCGGAGTAAGACTGTACCCCTCGAGTTGCGTGACAAGAACCGGGCCGGGTTACGGGACCAAAAGCTTGGCCAGCAGTTGAAACTCGTGTGCCCGGGGTGAGGTGGTCCGCCAGACCAGGCCGATGGTCCGGCTTGGTGCGGGCTTCCGAAAGGGCAGAATAACAATCTGTGAAAGCTGCGGCGCTTCCACCTCTAACGAGAGCCGGGGCAGGAGAGTAATCCCGATTCCGCCCGCGACCATTTGAATCAGGGTATTCAGGCTGCTGGCGCGAAAGTCTCCCATCTCACCGGCACCACTGGTATGACACACGGACAGCGCCTGGTCCCGCAAACAATGCCCATCGTCTAGTAACAGGACCTGTTCACCGGCGATATCGGCTTCCGTCACGCGTTTGCGCTTGGCGAGCCTGTGCCATGCCGGAACCGCAAGCACAAAAGGGTCGGCTGTCAGCGCCAGGGTCGATACGTTGCCGAGGTCGGCTTCGAGCACTACCAAGAGGAGGTCGAGCTTGCCGTGTGACAACATCTCCAGTAGCCGGTGGGTCAGGTCCACCTCAAACAGGGACAGGGCATGCGCGACCGAGACGGATGAGATAAGAATGGCCTTCGTCACTGCTCCGTGTGCGGGAAAGAGGAGGGCCATGCTATGGATCGAAAATACTGGTCGTTTGTGATTCCGGCGCTTGAGCCGGATTTTGCCACTGCCGTCAAAAAGCTGGAAGACCGCGGCCTTGCCGGGGTGACCGTTCCCCAGGTGTACGGCTCGCCGTTTGCACCGTTGGCGGCCGCGGCGGTCTCGACAACGCGGCTCGAACTGGCCACCGGCATTGCGATCGGCCTGACGCGCAGCCCGTTTGAGACCGCGGTGACCTCGCTCGACCTCGACCATCTGTCCAAAGGCCGCTTCATTCTGGGGCTGGGCACCGGACCCAAACACTGGACCAACGGCTATTTCGGGATGCCGTACGACAAGCCGGTGTCACGGCTGCGCGAGGTCGTACAGATTCTGCGGCACGTTGAGGACGGTGCCCGCTCCGGGGAGATGCAGCCCTGGGAGGGACAGTTTTATCAACTCCAGTTTGAGTCCTATCAACCTACGCTCCCGCCGTATCGCGACCGTATTCCCGTCTGGATTGCGGCCCTGCGCCGGCGCATGTGCGAGTTGACGGGTGAGGTGGCTGACGGCTTGATCGGGCATCCGGTCTGGTCGGTCGAATGGTCCCTGGGTCAGGCTCAGGAGGCCGTGGCCGTTGGCGCGGCGCGCTCCGGGCGCGACCCCGCCGCGATTCATTTTCAGCCCTGGGTGACAGTTTCTATTGATGAGGACGAAAAGGCAGCCTTGCAGGATGCCAAGCCCTGGCTGGCCTTCTATTCAGGCTTCAGCCAGTACCATCCCTATTTCGAGGCGCACGGTTTTGGGCCCGAGGCACGTAAAATCAGTGAAGCCTCCAAGACGATGAACTGCGTGCAGGCCGCACAATACGTGCCGGACGAAATGGTCCGGGCCTTTGGGGCGCACGGCACACCAGACCAGGTCCGGGAGCGGATTGAACCCTTGTGGCAACGGGCCAACTCCATGTGCATCGTGCCGCCCAACTGGGGAATGACACCCGAAAAACTGGCGAAAAAGCTTCAGGCGATTGCCGATACCTTTTGGCCCCAGTAGGAAGACGCACCGGTCGCTCTCAGGAGGAAGCCCATGGATTTTCGTTATCTGCTGATTGACCACGACCACGGCATTTGTCGCATTACCCTGAATCGCCCCGACCGCCTGAACGCGATTAACATCCGGGTCGGCCTGGAACTGCTCCAGGCGTTTGAGGCGTGTGATTATGACGACTCGGTCCGGGCTGTGATCCTGACCGGGGCGGGGCGGGCCTTCTGTGCCGGTGACGATCTCAAGGGCATGGCCGAACCCGACCAACCGGAGCGCAGATTTGCGGACACGGTCAAGCACTACGTCCAGGGCGAAGGCCGCTGGCCTCTGGTGGTGGCCAAGATGCGTGCCCTGTCCAAGCCGGTCATCGGCATGATTAACGGGCATGCGCACGGGGCCGGCTTTAACCTTGCTCTGGGCTGTGACCTGCGCGTAATGGCCGAGTCGGCAACCCTGTGCGTTCCGTTCGTCAAGCGTGGTATCGCGACCGGCACCAGCCTGCTGCAACAGTTTGTGGGCATTGGCAAGGCAATGGAGTGGGCGCTGCTCGGCACCCAGCTCTCCGCCCAGGAAGCGGAACGCTGGGGGCTGGCCAACCGTGTGGTGCCCTTAGAAAAACTGGAAGAAGCCACAATGGAACTCGCGAGCGAATTAGCTCAGGGACCGACACAAACCTACGGCTTTACCAAGTCGGCCGTTATTCACGGCTGGGATGCCCCACCCGAACGGGCGTATGAGTACCAGGGCCAGGCTTATCTGTTGTCACACCAAACAGAAGACTTTCAGGAAGGCCGTCAGGCCTTTCTCGAAAAACGTCCCCCGCGCTTTCAGGGGCGGTAAAGTGACCCGGAGGAGGTTCACACCTGCCGAGACCATGAACCCACCCCGGCGCTACGCGCCACCCCTCCAAGGAGGGGATAGGGGAACTCCATGACTCACCCGACTCAACAGACCCCATCGACTCAACAGGCCCCATCGCCCCAATCGACTCGAATTCAGCCTCACACCAGGAGCGTTACATGACGAAACAACACACCATCGTTTTTCTTCACTCCCGCGGGTTAGTCCCGCCCGAAGTTATTCATATGGTCAATGAGCAACTGCCAGCGGGTTTTCTCATAGATTTTTTGGAGCAAAGCTCCCCGGCTGACACGCGATTGGAAAAAATAGCACGCGCAGACTTCATTCTGGCCTATCCTGGCAATCCCACTGCGGACGAACTGAACGCGGCAAAACAGCTCAAGCTGTTCCAGATGTTGAGTGCGGGCTATGAATGGATAGACTTGGAGCTTTTTCAGAAGCTCGGAGTGCCGGTTGCCAATAACGGCGGAGCCAACGCGCCAACCGTGGCCGAGCATGCCATTCTTCTCATTTTAGCGGTCTTCAAAAAACTTCCCCTCCACCACAACACCCTGCACGAAGGACAGTGGCTTGGGGCACGAGAAACGCTTCAGATGCGCGAGTTGCGCAACAAGACGGTGGGTATTATTGGGTTCGGCCGCATCGGCCGGGAGTTTGCGCGGATTGCGAAAGGATTTCAGGCAAACGTTCTCTATTACGACACGGTCCGGGCGCCAACTGCTATTGAGCAAGAGGTCGGTGCCGAGCGGCTGGCGCTGGACGATCTGCTGCAACGAGCCGACGTCGTTTCTGTTCATACGCCGCTGACCGCCGAGACCAAGGGACTCATCAACACTCGGACGCTCGGCCTGATGAAACCCTCCGCCATTCTGGTCAATACGTCGCGCGGACCGGTAATAGACGAACCCGCACTCATCGAAGCGCTGCAAAACAATCGTATTGCCGGAGCCGGACTGGACGTTTTTACTGCCGAGCCCCTGGAAACTGACAGCCCGCTGCTATCGCTGGACAACGTGGTGCTGACCTCACATATTGCCGGGGTCACGCTGGATACCTGGAGCCGCCGGATTGCGTTCGGCTTCGCCAATATCGAACGGGTTGCCGCGGGGCAGTCGCCGGAGTCGGTAATTATGGGGTAGGGAAGTCGGGTGGGTCGGTTGAGTCTGTTGGGTCGGTTGAGTCTGTTGGGTCGGTTGGGTCGGTTGGGTCGGGTGAGTCATGCAGTCTCCCTATCCCCTCCTTGGAGGGGTGGCCCGTAGGGCCGGGGTGGGTCATGGG
>WTHD01000001.1 GCA_011523265.1 Candidatus Binatota bacterium | reverse complement strand
GTAGGAGAGGCGCGCCTTAGCGCAGCTTGCCTTCAACAAAGGGGACTTCGTAGGCTTTTTCGTGGTTGATGGGGCCGTGTCCGAAATAGCCCTCTTCGCCAAATAGCTCGCCGTGGTCCGCGGTAATCGTAATATAGGTATTTGGGGGGACGATATCGAAAAGGCGTTCAAACACGCCGTCAAGATAGCGCACGGCGTTGACCTGCCGCTGCCGGAGCAGGTCGAGTTTGTCCTGGTCAAAGAACCGCTCCCCCGCTTCATCCTCAATAAGCTTCCCGCCAACGACGGCGTCATCCAGATGCTTGAAGACGCCGTGGACGCCGTGAATCTTCGGCCACTTCTCGCTCGGCTCGTCGGGCAAGGCGTACGGGTAGTGCGTCTCTCCAACATTCAGCAGATAAAACGACGGTCGGTCGGGGGAGAAGGATAAGCGCTCAAGCATGGCGGCCATATCATTATGGGTCGGCATCAGGGTAAAGGAGTCGAAGTCCTTGTTGAGCAGCGTGGCCGGATTCAGCACGGGCAGGGAGACCATCGCGTGTGTGTGGTAGCCCAGCTTCCATTTCAAGAAGGTGGGTAAAAAGAGCTGGGGCACCAGACTCTTGAACTCAACCTGTTCAGCGCCCAGGCGTTCCTGGTATTTGAAAAAATCCCGTTTGTAATACTCCGAAGCATAGACCTGGCGTGGGCTGGAGTGGGGCAGCAGCCCCATCAGCAGGTTGTAATGGGACGGGGCGGTCCACGACGCATAACTCCACCGACGCTCGACCTCGCCCAGGGCGCTGACCGTTTTCGGCCGGGCCGCCATAAAGGCATCATATCGACAGCTATCGAGGATCACGATGAGGTAATTATTCGTGCCCTGGGGGAGCGGAAGCTGCTGCGCCTCAATGCTGAGGGATGGCGTAGTCAGCGGAGTCCCAGTCGGCGGAGACTCCGCCTCAGACGCACTCCGCTTGAAGATTCGATTCAGAATACCCATGCCTGCGCCTCAACTGGCGAGCCTGACTTTTCCAGCCTGAACCTGGGAGAGCACGCGGTCAGGATCATGTCCCCCCGCGCGTAATAAGCGGATCACTTCCGCCTCTGGTAACGGCCGGCCTCCGTCGAGGAGGCGCGCCCGGAAGAGAATCTGGGCGGCGTGTTCAAGCATCTCCAGCTTTGAGTAGGCCTCTTGGAGGCTCCCGCCAACGGTGACAGAGCCGTGCCGGGCTAACATCAGCGCGTCGAACCGGCGGATAAAAGGACAGATGGCCTCACCAGCCTCACGCGTCCCCGGCGTGATATAGGGGACGGTGGGAATTGCCCCTAGCGCGGTCACGACTTCAGGTAAGGTCCCGTCGGCCAGCGAGACGCCGGCTAATGTACACGCAATCGCGGTGGTCGGATGGGCGTGAATGACTGCCGCAATATCCTCCCGTTCTCGATACGCGGCAAGGTGGAGGGCGATTTCCGATGACGGTGCGTACTCGTCACTCACCGGCTTCCCGTCTAAATCGGTCTCAATCAATTGCTCTGCTCGGAGGAGGCCTTTGTGTACTCCCCGAGTGGTAATCAGGATACGGTCCGGCCCCAGACGTACGCTGGCATTCCCTTCTGAGGACGCAATGAAGCCCTTCTGGTACAGGGCCTGGCAGATATTCACCACATCAGTTCGTACAGTATGTCCGCTGGTATCCATAACCGTTCTCGATCAGAAAGATCTTTTTCTGGACTTGGCCTAAAGAGTAAGCGTATACAGATTTTTTGCCTGATTGGAGGACACGTTTACTCTTCGCCGCAGACCCCAGCAGGCCGCTCCCGTGATAAGGCACTCTGAGTGCCTCATTCTTTGGGGCTACCGGGTTGCCCGACCAATGCCCGGTGCATGGCTCTTCGCTCAAAGAGTGAACGTGTCCAGCATCTGCATGGTTATTGGAGGACACGTTCACTCTTTCAAGACTGTCCTAGACCCGCTCAGTCTTTTTTACAAGAGAGGAAGCAAAAAATCTGCGTGAGGACTGCAATATATGTAGAATGCTGATAGGCTGTGCGCACAAAATAAGGAAGATGAGGAGGTATATACGTGACGGCAGACGTCGATATCTTTCACCCCTCTGCGGAGCATCGTCTTTTACGTCAGACGGTTCGGGAGTTTGTCAAAGAACGGGTTGAGCCGCAGGCGCTGGAGCACGATCGTCAGGAACGCTTCAATATCACCCTCTTTCGCGAACTCGGCGAACTCGGACTGCTGGGCATTACGGTGCCGGAAGCGTATGGCGGTGTGGGTATGGATGCGGTGGCTGCCGTTATCGCGCACGAGGAACTGTCCGCCTCAGACCCAGGCTTCTGCCTGGCCTACCTGGCCCATGCCATGCTCCTGGTCAATAATTTCTGTCGCAATGCCAATGACGAACAGCGCCAGAAGTATTTGCCGCCCCTCCTCTCCGGGGAATGGGTTGGCGGGATGTGCATGACGGAGCCCTCAGCCGGCACGGATGTGCTCGGGATGAAAACGCAGGCGGTCCGCCGTGGAGATACCTATGCCATTACCGGCCGCAAGATGTTCATTACCAACGGCGCGCTGGATGATACCAAGCTGGGCAACCTCTTTCTCGTCTATGCGAAAACAGAACAGGGTTTGAGTTCTTTTATTGTGGAGAAAGATTTTCCCGGATTTTCGCTCGGACAACGGCTCCACGGGAAAACCGGTATGCGCGCCTCCATGACCGCCGAACTCGTCTTTGACGACTGTCAGGTTCCGGTTGCCAATCGTCTCGGCCAAGAGGGCGACAGCGTGCTCCACATGATGCGCAACCTGGAAATCGAGCGAGTCACGATTGGAGCCATGTCTACGGGTATCGCCGGCCGCTGCGTCGAAGATATGACCCGCTATGCAAGTGAGCGCACCGCCTATGGTCAGCCCATTAACCACTTTGGGCAGATCCAGCGCTATATCGCGGATTCCTATGCCCAATACATGGCGGCGCGAACCTATCTGTATCACACCGCGCGGAATATGGACCTTGATCAGCCTGGCCATCGCATCGACTCGGACGGCGTCAAGCTGGTTGCCACGACCATGGCAAAAGACGTCGCGGACAACGCCATGCAGGTGTTGGGTGGCTATGGCTATTTTAACGAGTACGTGGTTGAGCGCCTATGGCGAGACGCAAAGCTGCTTGAGATTGGCGGCGGCACCCTGGAAGCGCATCAGAAGAATATCACCAAGGATTTGACGCGGCATATGGACTGCATTCGATAGAATCATTGGAGAGAGCCATGCGTAACCTGTGGGACCGGATCATGATTGCCCTCATGGTGGGGGTGATCGGCTTTTGCTTGATGGAGATATGGAACGGAACCACGGAGCTGCTCCGGTGTGGGGTCGGCATAGGCGGAGCCGTGCTGGTGATTCTCCTCAAGCTGAACGCCCTGCAGAAGGCGAGGCAGCAAACACCCTCAAACCCTTGAGCGCTCCGCTCGCTCTTCTCCATGCGACACAGACTCTCCAACCCTGGCAGACCTTCCGGTCTTTTTCCGTCTAACGCGGAGAACGGCTTTACCCTTATCGAGTTGATTCTGGTTCTCGTCATTATCAGCATCGCCTTTGCCATTGTCGCCCCTGCGGTCGGGAATCGATTTGGCAGCAGTGACCCGAAGCGGACGGCGGCACAGCTACGAACCACGCTGGAACTCTTACGGCTGCGGGCGCTCACGGATGGTATAGAACAGCGTCTTGTCATTGACCCCGAAGACAATCAGTATTGGCAGGAGGCGGGGCGTCAGGCTGCAAATTCGGCTCGGGATGACAGCGGGGAGGAGTCTAACCACGAAGACGAGCTGATTACTTCCTCCGATGAAGACATCCAACTCTCAGCCACGAGCCTGTGGGTACGGGAGGAGGGGGAAGTCGAGTTCCGCTTTTATCCGGACGGCACAAATTCTGGCGGGGAGATCACCATAGAACAGCAGCGGGGGGCAAACGAGGTCGCGTATACCATCGCGCTCAATCCGCTGCTTGGGACAGCCACCGTCCGCAAAGAGTAAACGCGTCCTCCGATGTGATAGAGAAATGCTGGACACGTTCACTCTTTCTCTATCGGAGAAGAATAGTCAGGAGCCAGAGGAGGGCCGCCGTCCAGAGCGGGGGCCGTCAGCATGAAAAAAGAAGACCGGCAGTGTCAGATACGCCATTGGAGCGCAGGATTTACCCTTTTAGAAATCATGATCGCGCTCTCCATCCTGGCGGTCGGCCTGGTAGCCGTGCTGGAACTCTTTGCCGGCAGTCTCCGCCTCACCGGAAAGGCCTCCCACCGCACCCAGGCGGTCATTCATGCCCAGAATGTGATGGATGGGTTTTTTGCCCCGGATTTCCTGGAAGACGGGGAGGACAGCGGGGAGCTGCCGGATGGCTTTTTTTGGCGGGCACGGGTGCAGGAAATCTTTCCGGATGAAACCGAAGAGGAGGCCGCGGAAAGGGAAAACGATGCGCTGGGCGGCCAAGCCTCTCTGCTGCACATCAAGGAGATCACGGTCAGCATCGGCTGGGAGGGGGGGGAGAGCCACCGGAGTTTCGAGCTGCGTTCCATGCGTGTCATGTACGAGGATACGGACAGCCTCGAGGAGGGGAGGCGTTAAGCGTGCGCCCGGCCCGCGGCTTTACCCTGCTTGAACTCCTGATCAGCCTGATGCTGATCAGCCTGGTCAGCCTCGGCGTCTATGGCGCGCTCGGCTTTGGCGCAAACGCGCTCGAACGGGGCACATCCCGAAGTATTGAGAACCAGCGTGTCCGCGCGGCCCTGGCCCTGATTGTCCGCAAGCTGAAGTCGGCCTACCCCCTCATGCTGCTGGTCGACGGCGAGCGCCTGGTCTATTTTTTTGGTGGCGAAGAGGAACTCCGTTTCGTGGCCTCTGCCGACCGACCTGAAATCGGCGGGTTGGAGAAGGTTTCCTACTTCATCAAAGAAGATGAAGACGGCGAGCACGGGCTATGGATGCGGATTTCCGCGCCGACTCTACCGGCCGATTTAGCCGAAGAGCGGGAAGGGAGTTTATACTTGGAGGCCGAGGTTCTGTCCGATGTTGACGAACTGGTCTGGGAGTATTTCGGGCAACGACAAAACGAAGACGAAGAAGCCTGGCATGAGACTTGGAACGGTGAGGAGGAACCCAAGCTGCCGCAGGCCGTTCGACTGTCGTGGCGCGCCCAGGTGAGCAACCTGCCAAACGAATGGCGGATTGAAGTCCCGATTCAGGTCCAGGACCCGGTTTCGGAACTGCAACGCACTCCCCAGAACCGCCGTCGCAGCCGGAGATAGCTACCATGAAGAGTAAATATATCCTCCAATCAGACAAAAAAGCTGAACGCGTTTACTCTTTGCGGAACGAGCGCGGCGTTATCCTGATTGTGGTCGTGTGGGCGCTGATGGTGCTCATGGTTGTGGCGATTGAACTGGGCCGGACCGCCCGGGTGGAGGGGCTGAGTACCGATGTCTACCAACAAGAGGTCAAAACCTATTATTTAGCCATCGCCGGGCTGAACCGAGCCCTCTACCAGCTCATCCGAACGAGCCAGCAGGGCCGAACGCGGGATACCCGAGATGATGACCGGCTGGGCCCACGCGACCGGCTGAGCGAGGATGATCCAGAGGAATGCCCGGACGTCTGGCTGCTCGGAGATGGGCAGTGGAGAAACGAATCCTATGGTGAGGGCGGGTATCAGGTTCGGGTCAGTGACGAGAGCGGCAAAATCAATATCAACCAGGCGGATGAGATTATTCTACGCCAGACCTTTACCAATCTGGACTTTGACCCGGACTTCGGAGATGCCCTGGCCGACGCCATTCTCGACTGGCGTGACCCGGACCCCTTAGAGCGGCTGAATGGAGTTGAGAGTGATTACTATCTGGCCCAGGACATTGCCTACCCGGCCAAGGACGGACCGCTCGACACGATTGACGAACTCTTGCTGGTCCGGGACGTCACCCAGGACCTCTTCTACAACACCCTGAACGAAGTGTTCACGGTGTATGGCAATGCGCGCAGCGGCAATATGGCCAACGCCCAAACCGCAAACGCCCTCGTACTCCGGGCCATACAGGGGGTTGATGCGGAAACCGCGGAGGAAACGATCCGGCAAAGGCGCGAAAACTGCGGGGAAGAGTTCCTGGACGCGACCGCGGCACGGGGGGGACTGCCCACAATTGTCACCATAGAGAGCGTCGGCTACCTGAACACCGGGCGTATCACCCGCCGGCTGGCCGGAGTGATTGACCGCACGGGAGGCCAGTCCTATCGGGTGCTACGCTGGCACGACCGTCTGCCTTCGCAGGCCCTCCCGCTCAGAAAAGACGACTTTGAGGACGAGGAAGAGGGGTGGTTCTGAGCCGGGCCTTCATACCAGGCAAGAGGAGAGAAATGCAGCAGGAATTTATGGGCCGGGCCATAGAGCTCGCGCGCACTCGTATAAGGACAGGCGAAGACGGTCCATTCGGTGCGGTCGTCGTCAAGGGCGGAGCAATCATTGCAGAGGGGTATAATGCGGTCATCTCCAGCAAGGACCCCACCGCCCACGCGGAGATCATGGCTATCAGGCGGGCGGCCTCAACGCTCGACAGCTTCCACCTCGGAGGATGCGAAATCTACACCAGTTGCGAACCCTGTCCCATGTGCCTCGCCGCCATCTACTGGGCCAGGATCGAAAAAATTTATTTCGCCAATACCACCGAAGACGCTCGGGATATTGGCTTCGACGACCAGGTCTTTTACCGGGAATTACAACGGCCGTGGGCCGAGCGCAAAATCCCCGCCCAGCAATTGCTGCGCGAGCAGGCGTTAGCAGTCTTTCGGGAGTGGCAGGGCAAGGTGGATCATATTGAGTACTAGTGCGGCCTGCGGACCTCGTTGCGCTCCTGCCCGCGGCAACTTTACCGAGACAAATTGCGAGTGGAGAGACACAACCCCTGGGAGAGGCGCCGAACCGCTTGAAACGAACTCGCAAATTCGCGATGATGCTTTTCCAATGAGGCGGACACCTCGGAACACCACGTTAAAGTTTGTCGGGTCAGCGACATGCCAATCAGATCAACCACACTGTTATTTCCGGTAATCGTCGGCTGTCTCATCTCCGCTTGCTCCCTGACACCAAATCGAATGCCCCCGGTTCTCGAAGCAGTGATGGAGTTACCCGACGAGTTTGCCGAAAGTGAAGTTGCCGGCTCATACGAGCCGCTGGAGTGGTGGAAGGCGTTCGCCGACCCGGTTCTCGACCAGGTTATCGAAGCGGTGCTGGCCTCGAACTTCGACCTCGCCGAGGCAGTCGCCCGGGTCGACCAAGCCAGGGCGCGGGAGCGTATCGTCAAAGCCCCGGCGTTTCCGCTGCTTCAGCCTTCTCTTGGTATCACCGATATGGAGACATCTACCAATGCGGGTATTGCCGCGTACCTGGACGAATTGGGGGTGGGTTCCGACGTGTACCGCGATTTTGGCTTCGAGATTCCCGACCGGATCGGCCTAACGACCTACGACCTGGGTCTTGACATCTCCTACGAACTTGACTTCTGGGGCCGCAATCGCAACGACGCGCGCGCCGCCGCCGCCGAGCGGCAGGCTTCGGAGTCGGACTACCTGACAGCCCGCATAGGTGTGCTGGCCGAAACCGTGCGCACCTACCTGGAGATCGTCGACCTGCGCCACCAACGGCGGCTGGCCGGCGAAGTCGTGGAAATCTTTCAGCAGCGGGAGTCCCTGGCCGAGTCTCGTTACGACCGCGGGCTGACCGGTGCACGCGCCCTCTATACGGCGCGGCAGAACCTGAGCGACGCGCAAACCAGGTTGCCGCAAATCGAAGCGCTGCTGGTGGACGCGAACGGCCGCCTCTGGGTGCTCCTGGGGGGGTACCATGCGGACCTCGCGGGCATGTTGCCCGATTCCCTGACGCCCTCTGCCGCGCTCGACCCGGTTCCGGCAGGCATTCCGGCCGACCTTCTGGCACAACGGCCTGACGTCAACGCGGCAAGGCAGCGGATGGAAGCGGCCCGCTACACCGTTGGCGCACGCCGCGCGGATTTGCTGCCGAGCTTATCCCTGTACGGTTCCATCGGGCTGCAAAGTGCCGAGGCGGGCGAGTGGTTCGACCCGGATCAATGGTTCCGGAACCTGAGCTTCAACCTGCTTGGCCCCGTATTTCAGGGTTCACGGCTGCGCAGCAACGTTGATCTCGCCGAGGCCCGCTGGAATGAAGCGGCCGCCGCCTACGGGCGTTCCGTGGTCAGCGCCGTCAACGAGGTCGAGGCCGCCCTTGCGGGGCTGGCGGCCAGCCGCCGCCGACATTCCTTACTGGCTTCCCGGACGCAAGAGGCTCAGGCCGAAACGGCGTTGCAGGAACGGCGTTATGCCTCCGGAGTGGGTGGCTATGAGGATTTCCTGGCGGCGACGCACACCCTCCTGGGCGCGCAATCCGCGCTGGCAACGGCGCAGCGTGACCTGGGGCACGTGCGTCTGGTATTGCACCGCGCGCTGGGGGGCGCGTGGACTGCAAAGAGGGAACGTGTCCTCCAATCACACAAAAAAGCTGGACACGTTTACTCTTTGAACGAAGGGGAAGCCATCCGGCAGAGTAACCTAGCTCCTGACACCAAAGAGGGAACGTGTCCTTCCTCGACCGGCAGATGCGGGATACGTTCCCTCTTTCAACCACGTCTGCTTGCCAGCGTCCCGGAGTAAGTCACCATGTCCCGCATTTTCAGCTTTGTCATTGCCGGCGCCATCCTCGGCGTTTCAGTGGCATTAGCGGCTTTTCTCATTTCACTGGCACCCGAACCGACCCGCACCGAACTCCCGCCCCAGATCCCGTTCGCGCAGACGGGACTGGTTTCGGCCGGTACCGGTCCCATACCGGTCTACGGGTCCGGGACCGTGAGGCCAAGCGCCGAGGTCGGTATCGCACCACAGGTGGGGGGGAAAATCGACTGGGTGGATCCGGGATTCCAGAGCGGGGGACGGGTAACGGCGGGCCAGACGATCATCCGCATAGAAGAGACGGATTTTCTGTACCGGGTGCGGGAAGCCGAGGCCAATCTCGCCGCCCGGCGGGTGGCCCTCCTTGAGGAGGAGGAAAAAGCCGAAATCGCCCAGGTCCAATACGAGTTGTATATCGCCGACCAGGGAGATGCAGATGCGACGTCGGCCGCGAATCCCCTCACGCTGAGGGAGCCTCAATTGAACGCGGCGCGGGCCGCGGTGAGCCGCGACGAGGCCCGGCTCGCCGAGGCCAATCTCGCCCTGTCCAGGACCCGGGTCGCTGCGCCGTTCGACGGCTTTGTACGCGAAGAATCCGTG
>WTHD01000432.1 GCA_011523265.1 Candidatus Binatota bacterium | reverse complement strand
ATACCCCCGCAACTCCACAGCCCCTGGGCTCAGATAAAATCCCGAATTGATGATGAAGTCGAATGGGATCGTGGTTCCGCCCGGCCCCGGGAGTTGACCGGAGAACACACGGGCGTAGCCCACCTTCGGGATGTCGGCGCTGTCGGTATCGTCGGCGGGATCGTCGAAGTGATACTCCCAGAAGCCGCCTTCCGGGCTGCTATTCGCCGCAGCGATGAGCTGATCCACGATGAGCTCTCCGGTCACGGCGTCGCGGGAAATCCCTGCTTGTCGCAGCTCGAACCGGTCCGGGAACGCGCCGTGAAACAGGATGAGATTGGTGGCAGGTTGCAACACGGCAATGTACACGGAACCATGTCTCCAGGGCCCATTCGGATCCCGAAAGGCAATCCTGGCTTTCGAGCCCGCGGCTGCATCGCCGGTACTCATGATTTCAAGAAAGAACTCCCCCGCTTGCGTGACGAAGGCCTTCAAGGTTGCGCGGTCTACCACGTCCCTGGCGGTGACGGCCGGATCGCCGTAATCGATTGTTTCATCGTCAATGGAGACCAAGTGAGACTCATTGATATCGAATCCCGCGAGCAGCACGATCGGAGCCCCTAATTCGGACGAGACATAGACGACGGCATGGCCGGAGGCGCCGGGTATAGAGACGGTCGCATCGAAAGCGCCATCCGGTTCTTGCGACAATGTGGCAAAGACGGCCTGGAGAGCGAGAGCGGCGGTGCCAGGATCGGGAGAAGCCAAGTTAGCGAGATCGGTTGGGGAGACGCCCAGCGCAACAAGGATCTCTGCGTAAATCAAAGGGTTGAGCAGCCTGCCCGACAATGACATGTCCTTGGCGTGAATGTACACCCTGCCGTCGGGCGTCAGGGTTACGATGTACGTGGAACCGGAACGCCAGGGACTGCCCTCCTGCCTGATGATACATCCGATATACTGACCTTGTTCCACTCTCGTGGCCTGCTGGGAATGTTCCCTGGACCGCTCTCTCACGGCCAGCGCGAAGTCCATCAGGCTGGCGCTGTCGTCTTCCACCTGTTGCGCCGTCACTCGCGGGTCCGCAGGCGGAGTCACCCCGGCGGGTAGTGGACATTCGAGTTGCGCCTGCGCGAAGGCCGGGCGTACATCGGAAAAGACACCGGCCAGCACGAGCAGGCCGCTCGCAAGAATCAGCGATGTCGCGGCAACCCAAGCCCCGTTTTTCCGTTCCCACTGACTGTCCATTCCTGCGGCCATGTGAAGCTCCTTCCAGATGTAAAATACAGTCTTAGCATGCGTACAGCTTGAACTCATATATAATGCGTTTGGCTTATATGTAAAGAATCCCCTGGCGACGGGAGTGTCTCAGTTTGAATTTCTTTCTCCTCCGCGTTCGGTATGCCCTTCCCTCTCGTCCGAGAACCTTCGTTTACAGCTAAAGTAAGGCAGGGGCAGAGGCATTGACCTCATAATCTTACAAGGAACCGACGGTGGTCAGTCCTGCAGAAAGGGCCAGTGGGGCCCCGGGCGTGCGTCCATGTAGGGTCCGGACGCCGAGAGGAAGGCTCCCGGACTAGACACAACTGCTGGCGTCTGCCCCTACCAGTTTGGGAGGAAAATCGTCCCCTGACCCCCGCCTGGGGCTCTCAAGACGGGAGCGGGACTCGACTATTACCGCAGGCGCTCGGACAGGAAGGAATAGTGTGACGAACGCAGAGGAGTACCAATTTCAAAGGGAGACACTACCCTCGTACGGGGGACCTTGACGCCGCCCGCAGGGTCTTGGCCTCGCTGATAAAGAGCTCCTAATGCTGCCGCCCCTTCGCCCAAGTGGCCATGCCTCCGAACAGGTCAGCAAAGCTCGGCGGCGCGGTTTCGTCGCTGAACTCGCGGTAGAGCGTGTTGACGTTCACGACAATGCGCTCGGCATCCCCCCACGCGGCATAATCGTGCAGCGCGATATCATTGGCCGCTTCGACTGCGGATAGGCCGGCGTCAAAGCGCTTGCGGGTTTCCTTTTCGATATATTGCAGATAGCCCCTGACCGACTCGACGCCACGCTTGTCGGTGATCGGTCCATGCCCCGGCACCACGGTGTCAACATCCAGGGCAAGCATCAGCTCACACGCCTTGATCCAGTTGGCGATCGGGCCGTTCCACATCAGGGGCGTCCCGTCAATAAAGAGAATGTCTCCGGTGAAAATCGTCCGCTCGTCGGGCACATAGACCAGGACATCACCCAGGGTATGCGCCGGGCCGACTTCAATGAGTTGGACGTCTTTGTCTCCCACCTTGAGATCGAGTCGTTTCTCAAACGTACGCGAGGGATGCGTGGGAGTAATATCGTCAAAGCGAAACGCGCCGAGAATTCGGGTGAGATATTCGCCCAGCTCACCCATATTGGGGGCGGCTTTCATCATATCGGCGAGACGGCTGGGCGGGAGTTCTTCCATCTCTTGCGCGCACGCCTTGGAGGCGATGATCTGCGCGTCGTGCACGAGTTGATTGCCGAACCAGTGGTCGCCGTTGGCGTGGGTATTCACCAGCGTGTCGATCGACTGCGCAGCAGCGGTCGCGTCCTGCATGATAGTCAGCATCTCCTGCGTGAGCGCAAGGTCAAAGAGCGTATCAACCAGCAAGGACTGATCTCCATCCACGACCAGCCCGGCGTTACTCCAGCCCCACGAACCGTCGGGCAGAAGATAGGCATACAGGCCATTCCCCAAATCGTGGAGTCCCTTGGTATAATTCCATTGCGGCATGGATGTCTCCCTCCTTGCGTGTGGTCTTAGCAGGTGTCGGCTGAGACGAGTAGAGTCGGTCACAGCGTGCTATCAGCGTGAGACTGTCTGGCGCCACTTCCCTTTTACACACAGACGCATGCCTGATACAGCAGGACGGGCAGAGATTGGAAGGACTGTGAGGAATGAGCGGGACAGATATAAGGAGCATAGGCATGGCAGACTTGATGCAGGGTAAAGTCGCTCTTGTTACCGGTGGCGGTTCGGGTATTGGCCGCGCGACCGCACTGACCTTCGCCCGGGAAGGGGCTAAGGTCGTGGTGTCCGATGTTGCGATTGAAGGCGGGGAAGAGACGGTCAGCCTCATACGGGAGGCCGGCGGTGAGGCGCTCTTTGTCAGCGCGGATGTGTCTCAGGCCGCACAGGTCGAAGCCCTCGTTGCCAAGACGGTCGAGACCTACGGCCGCCTGGACTGCGCCCATAACAACGCGGGGGTTGAGGGCAGTTCGATGATGACAACCGACTATTATGGAAGCGGATTGGGACCAGGTGATTGCGATCAATCTGACCGGCGTATGGTTGTGCATGAAGTATGAGGTTCCACAGATGCTCACCCAGGGCGGAGGCGCGATCGTCAATACGTCTTCAGCCGCTGGGCTGCTCGGTTTCCGCCGGGGCTCGGCCTATGTGGCCAGCAAGCATGGCGTGCTCGGCTTGACTAAAACCGCGGCCCTGGAATACGCCAAAGCCGGCATCCGGGTGAATGCCGTCTGCCCCGGCGCGATTGATACGCCCATGATGGGCAGGCTGACCGATCACCGTCCCCACCGGGCCGCAAAGATGGCCTCTTTTGAACCGGTCGGTCGCATGGGCAGCCCCCAGGAAATCGCCGAATCGGTAGTGTGGCTGTGTTCGGACGCGGCCTCGTTCATTACCGGCCACGCCATGTCCGTTGATGGCGGCATGGTTGCCCAATAAAGATATGCTAGGACGCGGGCCGGGCGGTCCGTTCTATCAGGGCCTCCAACGCCCGCATTGTTTCGCGGTGTTGCTCTGTCGCGTCTTGCCGTTGCTCTTTGAATGCCGCCATAACTTCGTCGTGCATCTTGTCACGCTGACTGGCGGCTTTTCGCATGACCAACAGCCCGCCGGCAATAAGCGCAGCCTGAGCCAACCCAACCCCCAGAGCAATAAGATTTCCTGTTTCTCTCAATGCAATAATAGCTGTTTCATATTCGGTCATATCTTCCTCTTGCTTTCTCATACCTCACACGAACCTCTCGGGCAAACACCAGAAAACAGGGACCTGCTCTGCTTCTAGCATTGAGGAGAACGGTCAAGTATATCAATCCCCTATGAAAATATCCTTTTACAAGAATAAAGGAGGACAGCATGGGAACGCTTACTAGCGGTAAAGTCGCCCTGGTCACCGGGGCCAGCTCGGGTATCGGGCGGGCCGCGGCCCAGATATTTGCCCGTGAAGGCGCCAAGGTCGCAGTGGCCGATGTCAATGTGGCCGGAGCCGAGGAAACCGTGAAAATGATTCAGGACGCCGGCGGCGAAGCGTTCTGCATTAAGGCCGACATGTCCAAGGCCGCGGAAGTCGAGGCCATGGTGAGCGCGGTGGTCGAGACCTACGGCCGCCTGGACTGCGCCTATAACAACGCCGGCATTGAGGGCGCGCTGGCCTCGACCGCGGATTATACCGAGACGGACTGGGCCCCGGTGATTGCGATTAATCTGACCGGCGTATGGTTGTGCATGAAGTACGAGATTCCACAGATGCTCAAAAACGGCGGCGGGGCCATCGTCAACACGTCCTCAGCCGCCGGGCTGCTTGGGGCGCCGCGGATGCCGGCCTATGTGGCCAGCAAGCACGGGGTGGTCGGCCTGACCAAAACCGCGGCCCTGGAATATGCCAAATCCGGCATCCGAGTAAATGCGGTCTGTCCGGGCATTATTGACACGTCCATGGTCGGCCGGCTCAAAGAACGCCGGCCCAGAATGTTCGAGAAGATTGAAGCCGGTGAGCCCATCGGCCGTATGGGTCAGCCGGAAGAAATTGCCGAAACCGCGGTCTGGCTGTGTTCCGACGCGGCCTCGTTCGTCACTGGCCACGCCATGGCCGTTGACGGTGGGATTGTGGCGCAGTAGCCGCATCCGACACAACGGGAGGGATTTTTTATGGCGATGTATTGCGGACTACACGTGGGTGGCGGCGCGGCGCTGCGCGAGGTCGATGGGGCACGCAAGATCGGCGAAACCGCGGAAGAACTCGGCTATGACAGTATTGTGACCGGCGACCATATTACTATTCCGAAAAAGATCGACTCGACCTATCCCTATGTTGACGCGGCCCAGGCGCGTGGCCAGGACCCCTATTCGGTGTTTACCTCGATGGAATGGATGGATGCCTTCACCGTCCTGGCCTTGCTCATTCCGGTCACCAAAACAGTCAGACTGGGGACCAGCGTGACGATTGTTCCCTACCGTCATCCGTTGGAGATGGCGCGGGTAGTGGCCTCGCTTGATGTAGCGTCGGGCGGACGGGTGATCTTTGGGGCCGGCGTGGGCTGGATGGCGGATGAGTTCGAGTTGCTCGGTGTGCCGTACAAAGAACGGGCACCCCGCACGCGGGAGTATATTGCCGTCATGAAAGAGGTCTGGACGAACGAGACGCCCCGTTTTGATGGTAAGTTCGTCCAGATCAATCGCGACCTGCATTTTGCTCCCAAGCCGACCCAAAAACCGCACCCGCCCATCTGGGTCGGAGGCGAATCCACCCCGGCCCTGAAGCGGGTGGTTGCATTCGGTCAGGGCTGGCATATCGGCCCGCTGCCTCTGAGTGATGTGCAGCACCGTTTTGATGAATTGCGCCAGCTTATGGAAGCGGGCGGACGGGATTATGCCGAGTTGGAAATCACCTCAATGGTTGACCCCGGTATCACCGCGGCTGAAATCCGCGCCTACCGCGACGCGGGCCTGCACGGGTTGCACGTCACCTGCGCCGCGCCCAAGCCCGAGGCCGTCTGTCAGGTCATGCGCGATTTCAAGGCCAGGATGGAAGACACGCTGGGCTGATCTACCCCGTGCCGGGGTGGGTTGAGGCCAAACGGCCTCGCCGCCCGCCTCCGGCGAGGACCCCCATGCGCGCTACCCCTTTCACTCTTGACACGCTTTTCTCTCCCCCATAAGCAGGAGCTTTATTGCATCATCCCGAATGAGGAGCACACATGTGGCGGGTAGGCGTCGATGTCGGCGGAACATTTACCGACCTGTTTGGCTGGGAGGAAACGACCGGCGAGCGCGTCACGGCCAAGGTGCTGACCACCCCCTGGGACCGCTCCGTTGGCGTCATTGAGGCCGTCAAAAAGGCCGCCCGGGATTCTCTTGAAGCGGTCGAGCAATCTGGCATTCCGTTTGACCAGATATCCTGCCTGATCCATGGCACGACCACCGCAACCAATGCCCTGATTGAGCGCTCCTACCCGGACCCGGCCCTGGTCACCACCCAGGGGTTTCGGGATACCATCGAAATCGGTCGTCAGCATCGGAAAGAGCTGTACGACCCCTATCAGGTCAAGCCCAAACCGCTCATCCGGCGTCGCTATCGCTACACGGTCCCACAACGCATTAACGTCAAGGGCGAAGAAGAACGCCCGCTCGATACCGTGGCCGCGCAGCAGATTGCCGAACAGATCCAGGCGGAGGGGCTCCGCTCCATTGCCGTGTGTTTCATCAATTCCTATGTCAACGCCGACCATGAGCGGCAGATGCGCGACATCCTGCTCGAACACATTCCTGATGCGCACATCATGCTGTCGGGCGAGACGCGGCCCCTGTTTCGCGAGCACGGCCGCTTTGTCACCACTGCGGTGAGCGCTGCGCTCAAGCCGGTGATGGGGGCCTATTTCGATCACCTGCTGGAACGTCTCACCCAACAGGGCTTTCAGGGCTCCCTGCTGATTCTCAAAAGCAGCGGCGGCGTCATGGGCGTTGATCTGGCCAAGGAACATCCGGAAGAGCTGCTGGAGTCCGGGCCGGCCGGCGGGGTGGCCTATGCCGGCTATCTGGCCGATGCCATACACGAGCGCAGCATTATTTGCGCGGACATGGGTGGTACGAGTTTTGACGCCTCGATAGTCGAAGACGGCAAGGGTCTCGTGACCCGCGAGTATGAACTCGAATTTGAGCTGCCGATCATCCTGCCCATGCTCGACATCCACAGCGTGGGTGCCGGGGGTGGCTCGATCGGCTGGGTGGATAGCGGCGGCTCGCTCCGGGTGGGGCCGCGCAGCGCCGGTTCGCAACCAGGGCCGGCCTGTTATGGCAACGGCGGGACCGAACCGACGATCACGGACGCCAACCTGCTGCTCGGTCGCCTGGAGCCGACCCTTGGGGGGAAGATCAATCTGGACCGGCAGGCGGCTGAACAGGCGGTGAGTACCGTTGCTGAGCAACTGGGCCTGTCGACGGTCGAGACCGCGGACGCCATGATCCAGATCAGCTGTGAGATCATGGCCCAGGCCGTCAAAAAGGTCATTATCAACAGGGGCCGGGACCCGCGCGATTTTGTGCTGACCAGTTTTGGTGGAGCCGGGCCCATGCACGCCTGCTTTGTTGCCCGGGCCATGAATATTCCAAAAGTCATCGTCCCGGCGGCAGCCGGGGTGGCCTCGGCCTTTGGCGCAACCGTCATGGATGTCCGCCAGGACGTCGAGCAATTCATGTACGCCCCAATTGGAGAGGTTGACCTGGACCGGCTGAATGGCGCGTATGCCGAACTCGAACGGACGGCCCGGACTCTACTTGCCCGCGATAATGTCTCGGCGGAAAATGTGCTTATCAACCGCACCGCCCAGATGCGCTACGTGGGTCAGACGTATGAAATTGAAACCCCCATTCCGGACGGCGCGCTCACCAAGGATGCCTTGGGCACTATTGCCGATACCTTTCACGCCGTGCACAAGCAGGAGCATGGTGTCAGTTCGGATATCTTCGATCCGGCGTTTGTCTCTCTGAGTCTCGCAGCCACAGCACCAACCGCAGCCCTGCCTCCCTATAAAAGTGTCGCCACGGAAAATGTCGTGGCCATGAAAAGCTCGCGCTCGGTATATTTTTCTGGCGAATGGATCGCCTGTCCGATTTACAACGGCCAGATTCTCCAGCCGGGCACCGAGCTTCAGGGACCGGCGATTCTTGAATACCTGGATTCGGTGGCCGTACTCCCACCCGGCGCGCAGGCAACTATTGATACCCAAGGCAATCTTATTATACAGGTAGGACGATAGTCGAGCAGAGTCAGAGTTCCATTTGCAGGAGGATGGTCATGCAATCCAGCGCACTCGAAAAAACGGGCGACAGCATTAAAAACCGGGCGGGACTCGATCATATTACCTTTGAGGTCTTGCGGAATCTGTTTGAATATACCTGTGATCGGATGACCGCGGTGCTCCAACGGGCGTCGTTCTCGCCCATTCTGTCCGATATGGTTGATTTTTCAAACGCCATTTATGACCCGGAGATGCGGCTGTTGAGTCAGGCTGCCAACGTCCCCGTCCATCTGGCGGCCATGAAGTTTTCGGCCCATGCCGTGCGGGAAGAGTTCGGCATCGAAAATATGAAGGACGGCGACATCTATGTGGTGAATGACCCGTACCGGGGCGGCACCCATATTAACGACATCTCCTGGATCAAGCCGATTTTTTATAAAGACACGGAGCTGCTGGGCTTTGCGGTCAGCCGGGGTCACTGGATGGACTTTGGCGGTGGGGCGCCGGGTGGCCAGTCGTGGGGCACGCATATCGCGGAAGAAGGGCTCCGCCTGCCGCCCATCAAGGCGTTTGAAAACAATGAGGTCAAACCGGAAATCCTCAAGATTCTGCTGGCCAATACGCGTACTCCGCATTTTATTCAGGGTGACCTTCAGGCCCATGTCGGCTGTCTCAAAGCCGCGGAAGAAGAAATGCAGTCCGCGGCCGAGCGGTATGGGCTGGAGACGATCAAGGCCGCCATGGCCGAGCTGATCGCCTATACCGAACGGATTGTCCGCAAGAAGATCGAGAGTATCCCGGACGGGGTATATACCGGCGAGGATTATGCCGATACCGACGGCCAGAGCGATGATCCCGTCAAGGTCAAAGTGACCCTGACGGTCAAAGACTCGGATATCACCGTAGACCTGACCGGCTCCGACCCCCAATGTCTCGGCGCCATCAACTCGCCCAAGGCCAATACCCATTCTGCGGTCTTCTACTCCCTCCAGTTTTTCCTGGAACCCAGCGCGCCACAAAACGAGGGCATGTTCAACCCGATCAGCGTGGTCTTACCCGACGACTGCTGGCTGAACCCCAAATGGCCAGCCCCGACCATCGGCTGTACGGTGCTGGCCGCCCCGAAA
Organism: Candidatus Binatota bacterium; assembly: GCA_011523265.1. Taxonomy (GTDB): domain Bacteria; phylum Desulfobacterota; class Binatia; order Bin18; family Bin18; genus Bin18. Next base: position 226 of record WTHD01000432.1, on the reverse strand, counting down.
GTTGCCAGCGCGGTATGGCAGGCGATTGCCAACGCCCTGCCCGAGCGCGCGGTCGGTTCCGCGTGTGGCGACTGCAACTGGTTTGTGTGCGGCGTGCGTGAGCCGGGCGGGAAAACCGACGTCTTCTCAGACCTGCCGGCCGGCGGCTGGGGCGGAACCCCGTTTAACGACGGCATGAATGTCACCATGGACCCGCTGGGCAACTGCATGAATATGGAAGCGGAGA
>WTHD01000305.1 GCA_011523265.1 Candidatus Binatota bacterium | reverse complement strand
TACTCCTCTTTCATCGTACAGGGTGACTCGTGCGCCACGCCCGAGCCGCAGGACGCGCCGCAGATGATGGAACTCCGCCCCGCCGAGCTGCGCCCGATCCTGGACTGGCCTGGGATGAGATGAAGAAGCGTCGCATGTCATCCGCTGTCCGGTCGGCCGGAGTCCCGACGTAAGACCAGGGTTGCCCAGTCGTCTTTGGAGCGGTGTTCTACCAGCGTCCAGTCTGGTGCACTGAATGCCTCTAGTACGGCCTCGGCTTGGCCGCTCTGGATACCGGATAAGATGGCGTGTCCAGAATGTGCCAGTATTTGAGCGAGGGTCGGACAGAATGCAATCAGCGTTGCGGCAAAAAGATTGGCGACGACCAATTGAAAAGGTGACGGAAGTTCGTTGAGGCTGGCAGCGCTGATATGGACGGCTGTCACAACGCCGTTTACCACTGCGTTTTTCTGCGCTTCGTCGCGTGCGGTCGGATCGATGTCCGTTGCCCAGACGGAAGGAGTTCCTAGCTTGGCTAAGGCAATAGCCAGAATCCCAGACCCGGTGCCCAGATCCAGGGCCTGCGTTGGAGGACCACACGTGTCGCACAACGCTTCGAGCGCTTCCAGACAGGTGTGTGTGGTCGCGTGATGACCTGTGCCGAAGGCCATGCTGGGATTAATCTCAATCACCTCTCGCTCCGATTGCGCAGGCCGAACCTCCCAGGGTGGGAGGATAAGCAAGCGTTGTCCAACCGGAAGGGGAGGGAAGTGGGTTTTCCAGCGCTCTTGCCAGGTGTCACTGGTAATGACCTCACCCTCAGGAATACAGGTGCCCAAGGCAGGGTACTCGGTGGCGATACGCTGGAGATGTTTCGTGAGGCTTGCCAATAACGCCACGGAATCCCGGTCTGCGGGAAAAAAGCCTTGGATGAGCGTCCGGGCTGGTGGTGGTGTGTCCGGTTTCCATTCTCCCTCAGCAATACCGATTGAGCCGAGTTCGACCAGAAAATAAGAGACGGCCTCAACCGCCTCAGTGGGGACGGACACCGTGACACGCAGCCATCGCTCTGCGCCCATAAGGTATGCACTCAAATATCTGCATGGCTATTGGAGGACGCGTTCACTCATTTTGGCCCACAATAACCAGTGTCTGCTCAGATGGATTGAGATAGGTATTGGCAACGCGCTGCACATCTGCCGGCGTCACCTGCTGGATATGGTCGAGGTAGAGACGCCCATGAGTATGCCCGAGACCGTACAGTTCGTTGAAGGCCAATTCTTCAGATTGCGCGGCATTTGATTGGAGGGAAATCTCATAGCTGCCCGTTATATATTTCTTGGCCCGCTCAAGCTCGTCCGCCGTGACTTTCTCCTGGCGGAGGCGTTCCAACTCCGTTTGTGTGGCGCTTACCGCTTCGTCCACGCTGCCAGGGTCTGTGCCCAAGTACACGCCAAATGTTCCCGGGGCGAGTCCTTCAACACTGAACGCGGTCACAGAGTAGACCAGGGCGCGCTGTTCACGCACCTCATAGAACAGCCGTCCCCCTTGGCGAGACAGAATGGTATCGAGGACTTTCAGCGCATACCGGTCTGGATTGTCAAGGGTAACACCTTGAAAGCCCAAGACCACGTGGGCTTGTTGTTTCTCTACCTTCTTGGTTGCGGTCCGCACACCGTTCGGGCGAGCCTCTGGCTCTGGGGCGGAGGGTGGCGTGACTGCGGGCAGGTTCGATAATCCGGCACTCAGGCGGTCAATCAGTTGCGTCGTCTCAACGTCGCCAACAACACTCAGCACCAAGCGTTGAGGGTCGAGGAGAGTTTTGTAGTAGGCGGCAACCTGCTCTTGCGTCATGGCGCTGACGCTGGCTTCGCTGCCGAGGGTGAGCAGGCGATAGGGATGTGTCTCGTACAAGGTCTGGTAAAATAGATCAAACGCAACCTGAGCGAGATCATCTTCGCGATTTTTGAGTGCCAGTAAAATCTCACGACGACGTTTCTCTACCTCATCGGCTGGAAAGGTCGGATGGAGTAGGGTCTCAAGGAAAATATCAATGCCTTCATCGATGTGGGTCGTGAGAAACGAGCCCGATAAGCCTAAACTATTCCGTCCGGAAAAGCCGTTTAAGCCTCCTGCCAGCGATTCCACCGCTTCCGCCAGACTGAAGCGATTAAACTGTCGGCTGCCACGAGTCAGCATGCCGGCAATAAAATTGCTGATGCCAGCGTTGTGTTCGCTTTCAAACAACAGGCCACCGAGCGTTGCCGCTTGAACTGCCATGACCGGAACACCATGGTGTTCCTTTACTAGCACACGCACGCCGTTATCGAGGCGAATGGCCGTCACTGCGCTGCCGTTCGTCCCGTTTATTCCTGCTGGGACGCCGGCCTTGCTGGTCGGCTGGTCGAGGCGGTGGCACAATTGTGTGATGTCCTCGGCGGTCGGGACGCTGGCGCCCTGGGTCTTCCCTAGGATGACGGCGTTGAGACGTGTGGGAGAGAGGTATTGACGCGCGACGCGCTGAATGTCCTGAGGTGTGACCGCGGCCAAGCCGGTGAGATAGCGTTGCTCATAGTCGGGGTCAGAGAAGACCGTGAGAAAATACCCCAGTTGGCGGGCTTGGCCTTGGACGGTCTCCCGCCGGTAAACAAAATCACTGGCGAGATTCGTTCGAGCCCGGTCGAGTTCTGCCTGGGTCACGGGCATATGCTTGTACTGGAAGAGCAGGGCCAAACTCTGTTCGAGCGCTGACCGAATCTTCTCTTGTTCCAGGGCCGCGGCTAGGATGAACAGACCCGAATCGGCCGGTGTATAGGCACTGGCCGTAATCCAGTTGACCAATTCCTGTTCGGCCTGGAGCTTTTGGACCAGAGTCGAGCTTTCTCCGCCGCCCACGATAAAGCTGAGGAGATCAAGGGCGAAAATATCTGCATGCTCAGCCGGCGGAAGAGGAAAACCCATATAGAGGTAGAACTCCTCGACGTTCATATCCACGATGGAGAGACGCAGTTCGGTCTGGGCTGGTTCGGGCGGACGAGGACGGACGGGAAGTTGTACGGAGGGGGTCTGGTCAAAGAGCCGCTGGACTTCTTGTCGAGCTTTTTCCCGATCAATATCCCCAACGATCACTACTGTCATATTATTGGGATGGTACCAGCGCTGGTAGAAGTGCACGACGCGCTCACGATTGAGCGCCTCAATGGTTGCGCGATAGCCAATAATTGGACGACCGTACGGGTGCTGTGTATAGGCAACCTCAAACAGCTCGGTTGCCGCTCGCGTGGTGGGTGAATCCTCGCCGCGCTTCCATTCTTCCATCACGACCTGGAGTTCTTTGTCCAGTTCGCGTGGATCAAAAGTCGAGTTTTGGATGGCATCGGTCAGAATATCGAGACCGTCTGAAAAATGTCGGGAGGCAAGGACGATGTGGTAGACGGTATGATCCGCAGTGGTAAACGCGTTGATGCTGCCACCGGATGATTCAATTTCAGAAGCGATGGCTCCGACCGGACGCCGCCGGGTGCCCTTGAAGAGCATGTGCTCATGGACGTGGGCGGCGCCGGCAACATCGGGAGTTTCATCCGCACTGCCGGCCTTGACCCAGATCTGGATGGCGACGACGGGCGCAAAATGGTCTTCTTGAATGGCGGCACGAAGGCCGTTTTCGAGCGTGAAAAGCAGACGATTTGAATGCTGTTGCGGGTCGGTTGTGGGGTTCGACACGACGTTTGACATGGCCTCCCTGTGTTTCACACCCCCAAAGGGGAGTCAAGGAATACGTAGGCAGGAGGCGTGCAGGTAAAAGAACAGGAAGGAGGTTCGGCCTGCGAGGAGGGGGACTTGAACCCCCACGGGTGTTACCCCACTAGTCCCTCAAACTAGCGCGTCTACCAGTTCCGCCATCCTCGCGAAAATAGGACACTTTCACCATAAAGATGAATGCGGACAGGGGATAATACCGCGCTCTTCTTAGCTGGTCTAGGGGGGCAAAGAGCGCACGGTTAGTCCCCTAGACCACGGGCATTGGCGTTGGTGGCATGGCCGGAGGAGCAGGCTGCTCGGACTGATGCCGCCACCACCGTCGGAACGTGCCTTTGGCAACGCGTCCCATAACTGTTGGGGTAAAGAAGCTCGAGGGGGGCTTGAGCATCTGAAGGACTTCACCGATGTGACGCCGGAGGGTCATGTCTTCGATAGCGGCCATGAAAAGGGCATTCATATAAGGGCCAACAAGACGCGCACCTTTTGGACGTGCGCCTTCCGTTGTCGGCAAGCTAAAGTCGGCTCCGGTTGCGAGACCCCACGGGGCGGCCTGGACCCGGGCCTGGGCCTTAAAGAAATGTCGTGACAGGTCCGGATGCGTCGGACCGTATTTTTTGAGGCACTCGTCCAGTGCACCGGCAGAGAGGGTGCCGGTTGTCATGCCTTGCCCATACACGGGATTAAAAGCGCAGGTAGAATCGCCTACGGCAATAAAGCCGCCCACACCTGCCCTCCATTTCTCATACCGGCGGAATCGATTCGCCATTTTTCGGTAGGCATAGACCGAAGAGATAGGCTCGGCCACATGTACCGCGTTGGCCACGACCGGAGAGCGCAGTTGCGAGAGCGCCGCCGTAAATTCCTCCTCGTCCTTGGGCGGATAGTGCTTGGAGACTCCCGCCAGGGTGACAATCCAGCGGTTGCGTTCGACCGGGAAGAGTACGCCGGCCAGGGGGTACTCCGGGAGTTTGAGGTCGAGCCAAATACCCTTCCACCACCAGTCCTTGGGGAGTTGGTCCGGCGCTTGATACCAACGCGAACTATAGCCGGTATGGGCATCCACAATCGTCTCAGGCGGAGGGGGAATGCCGAGTTCCTGGAGCCAGTGCGGCGCTTTTGAAGCCCGCCCACTGGCGTCAACGATCAAGTCAGCCCGAATCGAACAGGGTTCCCCTGTGTCGCGCGGTACGATACGCACCGTATCGATGCGTGGCTGGCCGGGGGTGGTGAAGCCCAGGCCGGTCGCACTCGTCTGATCGCAGATTTCAACATTGGGCAGCTTGCAGAACAACTCACGAACGGTTGATTCAATCAGATGGCGACTGGCGAACAGCGTCAGCATGCCGGTGGGACGACGGGGCTCCCAGCCCCAGTTCCGGAGCGTGGCAAAGTCGTTTCCAAAGTCAATCTCGTGCGCTCCGCGTTTAAGCATCAGCGTGTCAAAGCCTGGGAAGAGACGGTTGAGCTCTCGCCGTCCGCGCACGAGCAAAGCATGAACGTGGCGGCTCTGCGGAACCCCGGCGCGTTCCCGCGTGCCGTCAGGACAGGTATCCCGGTCTAGGACGGTCACTCTGTCGAAATGGGTGCTGAGTATGCGTGCGGTGCACAGGCCGGCCATGCTGCCACCGATGACGACCGCGTGAGTATGAGACATGCGTTGCTCCCGTGTGTCTACTGCTACAAGATCATGTCAGACCGACCCGAGTCAGTGCCGGACGGCTTGGGCCAACTCGCACTTGCATGAGACACTGTGCGGCGCATGCGGCACGCGAGTTCCACCCGATGCTCTCAAGGATTAGTTGCCCGGTGTTGCTGCGGGTGCTTCGGCCTGCGGCTCTTCGCTTTCGGATACCACTGGCGCTGCCGATTCTGAGGTGGCTTCCGCTCCGCGTTCCGTATCCCCGCCCGCCCCGGTCTCGGTCAGCGGAGGGGCGACAGATTGGGCGTCTGAGGCCTGGCCTTCCGCTGTGTCAGCCGCGGGAATCCCGTCGGCTGCCTCTTGGGGGACCGTTGGGGCAGGAACGTCGTCGAACAAACTTTGTGATGTTTGACGTGCGAGCCCATAGGTCATGACCAGCGAGGTCAGCATAAAGAGGATGGCGATGCCGGTTGTCAGCTTTGTCAGAAAGTTACCCGCTCCGGAACTGCCAAAGACGGTTTCGCTCGAACCGCCGCCAAACACGGCTCCCATGTCAGCGCCTTTGCCGGTTTGTAAAAGCACGACCGCAATCAGAAAAATACAGGCGAAAACATGCAGGCCAATCAGGGCGGTATACATCATGGGAACACATCCTACTCAAAGTGAACGATACGAGCAAATGAGTCCGCTTGCAAGCTGGCCCCACCGACCAACGCGCCATCAATATCGGGCTGGGCCAGCAGTCTATCGACGTTGTCCGGCTTGACGCTGCCGCCATACACAATACGGACCGCAGCAGCACTGGACTGACCAGCGAGTTCGACGAGCGTCTGCCGAATGGCCGCATGCACCGCCTGGGCCTGTTCCGGCGAGGCGGTCTTCCCCGTACCGATGGCCCAGATTGGCTCATAGGCCAGGACGAGAGTGGCAATGGCTTGGGCGGTCTGACCCGCAAGACCGGCCCGAATCTGACGTGAGATCACGGTGAACATATCGCCGCGTTCGCGCGCGGCTAAGGTTTCTCCCACGCATACGATGGGCGTCAGGCCGTCACGCTGGGCGGCTGTAACTTTTTGGGCGACCTGTTCGTCGGTTTCTCCATAATACTGGCGGCGTTCCGAGTGCCCAATAATAACGTACTGGCAGCCAACCGCCTTCAGCATTGGACCGGACACCTCGCCGGTGAACGCGCCGTATGTCTCTGCGTGGAGGTTCTGGGCTGAGAGACGGACCGGGCTGCCGCGTAGCGCTCTGGCCGCGGTTTCCAAGGCAGTGAAGGGGGGAGCGACCACAACCTCCCGATCTGAAAGCGTCGCGGGCAGCTGCGCGACTAGGGCTGAGAGCAGCTCAGCCGTCTCAGCCGGCGTCTTATGCATTTTCCAGTTGCCGGCAATAAGGGGCAGCCGCGTGGTCATGAGGTTGCCGAGAGTCGGTTCCCAATGAACAGGGTCATATCGCGCATACGATTGGAGAATCCCCACTCATTATCATACCAGGAAAGGACTTTCACAAAATTGCCGTCCATCACCTTGGTGAGGGCCGAGTCAAAAATCGACGAATGTGGATTTCCGTTGAAATCAACGGAGACCAGCTCTTCCTCGCAATACTGTAATACACCCTTGAGCGACCCTTCGGCTGCGGTGCGCATGGCATCGTTGACTGCGTCTGCCGAGGCGGTTCTGCCGAGTTCAGCGACCAGATCGACGACCGAGACGTTCGCGGTTGGGACACGGACGGCCATGCCATCGAGTTTCCCCTTGAGTTCCGGGAGCACTTCGCCCACGGCGCGAGCAGCACCGGTTGAGGTCGGAATCATCGACTGTGCCGCAGCTCTTGCTCTGCGAATGTCCGAGTGGGGCAGGTCCAGGATGCGCTGGTCGTTGGTATAGGCGTGCACGGTCGTCATCAGGCCATGCGTGATGCCAAAAGATTCGTGCAGGACTTTGGCCACGGGGGAGAGACAATTTGTCGTACACGATGCATTCGAGATGATATGATGTGAGACGGGGTCGTAATTCGTATGGTTGACACCATAGCAGACCGTAATGTCAGGATTTTTAGCGGGTGCAGAAATAATGACCTTTTTGGCGCCGGCCGAGAGATGCAATGAAGCCTGCTCACGTGCGGTGAACAGGCCGGTTGATTCAAGAGCAATGTCGACACCAAGATTCCCCCAGGGCAGCTTACCTGGATCACGCTCCTGGATGATCTCAATCCTTTTGCCATTGGCGATCAAGGCGTTGTCTTCGGCAATAATATCAGCGCCGAGCTGACCGTGGACAGAGTCATAGCGCAACAAATGTGCCAGGGTTTTGGCATCTGTTATGTCATTAATGGCAACAAACTCAAGTTTAGGTTCGTTGAGACTGGCACGAAAAACGTTACGTCCAATACGGCCAAATCCATTGATTCCTACACGTATCGCCATGGTCGCCTCTTTTATATGGTAGTGACTTCGCCAAGTCTTCTTTCATACTTTCGTGCCTGGTGAAAGCCCGTCATGTAAAAGTGACCAACCCCAGGAAAACGATTGACTCGATTCTCCTCATGTATTAGTCCTACCAATCAATGCTTATGATTTGAAGCTTCCCCGATCACGGTAGGAAGGAAGCCCCCAATATGTGCCAACCGGTGTGTGGAGGGTGGGGAGTGGATTATGGATGGTTTTCTTGGGCGTTTTGCGATTCAGGCCGACGTTCCGCTTCGGCAGTCCCACAGCATTATCGATATGGTTATCGGCTCAGGACCGGTGGTCCTGGCCGTCCTCTATATCCTCTTGGGCTTCTCCATCGTAAGCTGGGGCATCATGCTCTATAAATTCCGTCAACTGCGTCAAGCCAGGCGGGAGTCTGAGCGCTTTACCACGATATTTTGGGAAACCAAGAATCTCCCCGCTATCCACACTGCGGCCCTCGAAATGCAGGAGAGTCCACTCGCCCAAGTCTTTCGAGCGGGCTATCAAGAACTCATGCGGCTCACCCGGACGAGGAAGCCGCCCGAAGCGCCCGCCGAGCCTGTTCCGCTGACCATTCCGGAAGAAGGCGGGATTGATAATATCGAGCGCGCTATGCGCCGGGCCGTGCGCGAGCAGGTGACCCGCTTGGAGCGTGCCCTGACTTTCCTGGCCACAACGGCTAGCACTGCGCCATTTATTGGCCTCTTTGGAACGGTCTGGGGTATTATGAATGCCTTCCGGGGCTTGAGCCTGACTCGGACCTCGACCATTCAAGCCGTCGCGCCCGGCATTGCTGAGGCGCTGATTGCAACCGCGATCGGCCTTGCCGCTGCGATTCCATCGGTGATGGCGTATAATCACTTCAGTCGAAAGGTCCGCGTCCTGGCAACGGACATGGAGAATTTCTCGGCTGAATTTCTCAATATTGCCGAACGTCACTTTCTCTAAACGAAGGGATGCCAGACCATGGCTTTTGAGCAGTACGATGAAGGCAGCATCTCGCATATCAATGTGACTCCTTTCGTTGATGTGATGTTGGTCCTGTTGGTCATCTTTATGGTGACTGCGCCCATCCTGCAGCAAGGCGTCAACGTCGAGTTGCCCGCCGTAGAAGCCGGCCCCCTTGTCTCTGATACAGAGGAGCAGTTGGTTGTGGCGATAGATGGTGAGGGGCGTATCCACTTGAACGATACTCCCCTCGACCTTGGCGCTTTAGGTAAAAAACTGACCGCAATTGTGAAGCTGCGGGCAGATCGGACCGTCTATCTCCGAGCAGATAAAGACGTGGCGTATGGCAGGGTTGTTGCGGTCATGGCGGCAATACGGGGCGCAGGTATAACCAAGCTGGGCATAGTGACCGAGCCACTGCCGGAATCGGACTCCACACAACAACAAAACCAAGCCTGAACCGTGAGCGAAAAAAACCAAAAAAGGCCGAGCCCGCGCAAGGCATCGCCCGGCGTACCGCCCAGGGATAAGCGGCTCGGTCGGATGGTAATGCTTTCCGGGCTGCTCCACGCCGTGCTCCTCCTGGCCCTGGTC
>WTHD01000126.1 GCA_011523265.1 Candidatus Binatota bacterium | reverse complement strand
CGCTTACGCACCGCCGACGGGTTTAAGCGGTTTGTCGATGCTCGCCCCGTTATTCTATTTATATCCTCAGGCCCCGGAGTTTGGCTTAGCGCTGTATGAGGCCGGGGTACGGGACCTTGGCTGGAACGACACCAAAAAGGCTCTGGTGCAGGCATTTGACGATCCACGCTGGCTGACCATGACGTTAATGCTGGCGCGCGAGGTTGGAGACGTGACCACAGAGAAGCGTCTCAAAGCCGTGGCGGAAAAAGAATACGGGCCAGATTTCTTTGCCGACGACGAGGATCGCTTTGCCTGGACGTTTGGGTTGGATGAACCCCACCCACGTGGTCAGCTGAACGGCTTACTGATCTTGAGCGAGATCGGCGGGCCTGGGGCATGGACGAATGTGTATAAAGGAAAGCATGACGCCCAGTTTGAGCTACCCACAGTAGCAAGGGTCGACTTTCCGAATCTGGGCATTTGTGAGGCGCGGAATGAGGTCACCGACGGGACGTTGCATGTCTCAACCTACGCCGCCACTGCCGCCCGCCGTGGGGAAGCGACACGTTGGCAGGTGACGCAACTCCCAGACCCGAAGGCTGTCCAGGTGTATTGCGATGATGAGCGGTACAGTGACTGGGGTATAATCGACGATCACGCTATCGAGATCAACTCAACCATCGCACCGCACAATTTCCGGATTGTTTATGTGACCGCAGGAAAGACGGCAAACGGGGAGCGAAGCGAAAAAGTCGCAAGCGTGGGTGGAGGGGCATCCGGTGGCAGTGCCGAAACGGCAGCGGAAACCGACACACACTACCGGCCAGCCGCACCTCCGAGTTGAAGTTGCTGTTGAGCGGTGGTGCCGCTCGAGAGTTATCGTTTGATGGCACTTCTCAAGCCGCCTGCCCGGCCGCCTGTTCGGGCGTGCCTAAGACCTCCCCGGTCTCAGAAGCTTTTTGCGTGCCGGCGTCCAACTGAAGACCGGGCCCATCGGCCAGACGCGTTAAATGATTAAAGATGCCGACGATGTGCGCGACTTCGAGGCAGGCGGTGTCGTCGAAGCCGAGGTCGCGGAGCGGCTGCCAGTCGTCGGCGGTCATGCGCGTGGGTGTGGCGCTGAGCTTCTCCGCCAGCGTACACAAGGCCCGCGCCCGTTCGGACAGCCCGGTCAGCGTGTTCCAGCTTCGGGTTTTGATGGCTTCCACCAGCGCCGGGTCGCCGTCTTCGACACGCAGAAACTCTGCGTGAGACTGCGTTCAATAGTGGCAATCCTGGGCCGCCGCGGCAACGCCGGCAACCATTTCCCGCTCCGCCCGGCTCAGATGTCCGGGCGCAAACATAATCTGCATGAACAGATTCCCGAACGCCCGGCCGATACTGGCGTGAGCGGCAATTAAACGACCCATGGCCGGGATAGAGTCGAATTCGTATACGCCTTTTACTCCTGGGGGCCTCTTTGCCCGGAATTCTTCCTCCGTGGGGATGCGTACCCAGGCTTCCGGTACGGCTGGACGACTCATGGACAAACCTCCTTATGGTACAAACGGTCAGCAGTGAAAAGCTTCGGGCCAACCTAACATTTCGCCAGAGGATGGCCTATCCCGTATCGCCTTGCGATTTGCTCAGGCTTGAGACCTGGGGTATTTTGCTCTGAATTGACGGATGAACAGCGGGTTTTTCGGGAGGTGGGTATGAAGGCATTCTCGCGACGTCAGTTCCTGACACATATGGGGCATGGTGGAGCGTGGCTCGCGTTTCTGACGGCCTGCGGAGCGGGGATGGATGCCGCGCTCAAGGGGCTCGTGGGACGTGGATTGTTGCCCGTGGCCTGGGCCGACGACGACGCCCTGCTGGGGACAAAACCCGGTATGACGGTCCTTACGAGTCAACCCATTAATGGTGAGTTTGCGCCCCATCTGCTCGACGATCATATGACTCCTTCGGCTCGGCATTTCGTCCGGAATAATGGATCGGTTCCAGCCCGAGCGAAGAGCGGAGACCCGCAGGGATGGAAGCTCATCGTTGAGGGAGAAGTGGCCACGCCGCTTGCGCTGAGTCTGGACGAATTGCAGCAGTTGCCCTCGGTCACGCAGCAGCTTGTGATTGAGTGTGGTGGGAATGGTCGAGCGCTGTTTGAGCCTCAGGTCCGTGGAAATCAGTGGACGCGCGGGGCGGTGGCGTGCAGCCAATGGACCGGAGCCCGGCTACGGGATGTCCTGAAAAAGGCGGGCCTCAAGTCAAGTGCGGTGTATACGGCTCATTACGGCGAGGACCAGCCCTTGGGGGCGGCGCAACCGTTCTCGCGGGGCATCCCCATAGAGAAGGCTATGGACGAGCATACGCTGATTGCCTATCAGATGAACGGGGCCGCGCTGCCGGCGCTCAACGGCTATCCCGTTCGGCTCGTTGTGCCGGGCTGGATTGGGAGTTGCTCTCAAAAGTGGCTGAACCGCATTGTGGTGCGCGACCAGGTACACGACTCACAAAAGATGACGGGCTACTCCTACCGCGTGCCGGCCTATCCGGTTGAGCCCGGCTCCAGGCCGCCGAAGGAAGATATGGTCATTGCCACGGCCTGGCGTATCAAATCTTTGATCACCGCACCTCAGGCCAACGCCCAATTCCCGGCCGGGCAGTCGATCAGCGTGCGGGGCCATGCCTGGGCCGGTGAAGAGACGGTCAAGGAAGTCTTGGTGTCGGTGGACTTTGGCATTCACTGGGAAAAGGCCAGGCTCACCCAACCCGCCAATGCTGATGCCTGGGCACACTGGGAATGCGAGGTCGCGTTGCCCAGGAAAGGGTATTACGAAATCTGGGCACGCGCCTTTGATGAGAAAGGGAACGCCCAGCCCGTTCGTCAACCCTGGAACCCCAAGGGCTATCTTGGGAACGTCATCCACCGGCTGCCGGTTCTGAGCACGACCTGAGCATGCGACCCAGGAGTGCGGCGAGCCTTGTGATCATCGGTAGCGCGCTTGCTCTGGTGTGTGGATGGGCCGCTGGAGGGGAAAACAATCAACCAACGGGAGTAGTGCCGGCAGTCCAGAAGCCGGTAATCGATGAGGCAAACCCCGGCCCGGAGGTGCTGACCCGGGAATACTGCTCGGCCTGCCACAGCTTTCAGCTCATCCAGGCGCAGCGGCTCAATCGCGCAACCTGGGAGTGGGTGATGGAGGACATGGTTGAGCAGTTCGGCGCGGGCTGGATTACACCGCAAGAACAAACGGCTATTATTGACTATCTGGTCGAACACTACGGACCGGAGAAGTGAGGTAGACGAAGAAAGAAGGACAGGAGGTAACGGCATGGGACAGTTGGATGGAAAAGTTGCGCTCATCACGGGCGCGGGTTCGGGGATTGGCCGGGCATCGGCTCTGGCGTTTGCGCGTGAAGGGGCCAAAGTCGCGGTCGCCGATATCGTGGTTGAGGGCGGCGAGGAGACGGTGCGCATGGTCAAAGAGGCCGGTGGGGAGGCGTTTTTCATTAGGGTCGATGTTTCAAACGCGGCGGATGTCGAGGCGATGGTGAACACGGTGGTGGACACCTATGGCCGCATTGACTGCGCCTATAATAACGCGGGTATCGAAGGGCGGCTCGCCTCGACGGATGAATATCCCGAAGACGTGTTTGACAAGGTGATCGACATCAACCTGACCGGTGTGTGGCTGTGCATGAAATACGAGCTGCCACATATGCTCAAGCAGGGCGGCGGGGCGATTGTGAATACAGCCTCGGGGGCCGGTTTGATCGGGGTGGCCGGCATGTCGGCCTATGTGGCGAGTAAGCACGGGGTGGTTGGGTTGACCAAAACCGCGGCCCTGGAATACGCCAAGTCCGGCATTCGGGTGAACGCCGTCTGCCCTGGGCTGATCCAGACGCCGATGGTGGAGCGCATCACCGCTGAGCAGCCGCAACTAGGCGAAGCCCTGGTTGCGGCCGAGCCGGTCGGTCGAACGGGCAAACCGGAGGAAATCGCCGAATCCGTAGTCTGGTTGAGTTCGGACGCGGCCTCGTTTGTGACCGGCCACGCCATGTCGGTCGATGGTGGCTATGTCGCCCAGTAGTAGGGGTACGTAGCCAGGTGAAACAATCGGTGGTTTGAACCGGGACTCCGGATATGGCGAAAGGGAGGAATAGTCATGGAAGCACCGCTGTGGTTATTGCTCGGCTGGGGCGGGGTTGGCGCTATAGATTTTGTCTATAATCACATCTATTGCTACCGCCTCTACGCCCACGCCTCCAGTTTTCGCGAGCATGGTGTCCACACCCTGCTCGCCCTGGTTCTCACCGCTACGGTGGTGATGCTGGTCTTTATTGAGATGGGGAGCGTCGGCTTTGCCGTCTTTCTCGGCATCCAGGCCCTCGCCGTGATCTTTACCCTGTGGGATGTGTCAATCGAGCGAGCGTCGCGGGCACCCCTGGGAGGATTGCCGACGCACGAATATGTGTTGCATACGGTTATTTTTCTGTTGCATGGAGCCTTTGTGTGGGCGGTGATTGCCAACGCCCATCACTTGGTTCACGGCGCGGGATTCGGGGTATGGCGCTGGCCGCCGCTCTCCCCGTTTCTACTTGTTGAGGCGGTGATCTTTGCGCTCGTCGGAGCCGGCGTCTGTGTCTTACACCTCTACCTGCTCGGCGTGGGCTACCGAACGCTCAAAACAGGGGCTGCGGCTGGCTGACGTAAGCGCTCCTGCTCCTGGGACTACGGCACTCGCCCCGGCAGCGGGCTGGCACCGATGACGCTGCGCGGGGTTTTGAATTTGGGAATAACGTATTTGCCGATGAGTTTGATCGAGCGCATGATCTGTTCATGTGTCCCGTCCAGGCGCATGATCACCTCGTCCGCGCCAACTTCCTGGTAGCGTCGAATGCGCTCGATGAACACGTCCGGGTCGCCGACGAGAACGGACGTCTCGTTGCGGAGCCAGTCAAGGTCTCGGGAGCGGTCCCGGATTTTTTCCAGCTCCAGCATATAGGCGTAGGATTCGGCCTGACGGCCGAGGTCGGGATAAAAGGATTCGATGACCGGCGTGGCAAAATTGAGAATCGACTCGCGGGTCTCCTCGACCGCCTGAGCCGTGGTCTCGGCGCAGGCGCAATTGAGCGTGACCGCGCTCAGGCAGTTGGTCACGAACGCTCCCACCGGCTCCGCCTGCTGAATCTGCTCTTTATACAGGCGGGCGCTTTTCTCAAAATAGTCCCAGCCCATATACATATCCCACGACAGGGCACCAATGCCCTTGCTGGCCGCAATTTCGTGTGAATCCGGGGATTGGGCAACCATATAGACGGGAGGGTGGGGGTCTTGCACGGGCTTGGGCGTGAGCGAACGGGGCGGAATCTGGAAATACTTGCCCTGGTGCGAAAAGGGGTCGTCCTTGAAGGCTTTCAGCACGATTTCGAGCGCTTCTTCCCAGCGGGCGCGCGTTTCGTCGAGCGGACAGGCAAAGCCCTCAAGCTGGACTAGGGTATTGGCTCGTCCCGTCCCAAATTCCGCCCGTCCGTTTGAGACAATATCCAGCGTGGCCAAGCGCTCGGCCACCCGAATCGGATGGTTGAACGGAAAAGGCAGAATGACAACCATGTGGCGCAGCCGAATGCGGCTGGTGCGCATGGCAATGGCCGGATAGAAAACCTCGGGAGCCGAGACCGTGGCCAGGCCGACCAGAAAGTGCTGCTCTGAGGTGCCGAAGAAATCAAACCCCATCTCTTCGGCCAGGATGACCTCGTCCATGACCTCCCAATAGCGTCGGTGATGGGTGGTCCCTTCCGGTGTCTCACATTCCGACAGAAAGCCAAATCGCATGGGCGAGCCCTCCTTTTGGAAGCCATTAGCCCCGGCGGTGGCAGCGTGTCAACCTTGCCGGAAATCATTCGAGCACGGTGACCGCTGGACCTGACGGATGAGCGGACGGTGGCGTCGGTACGACTAGGCCGGCACAATCAGCGCCTTGATCGTCTCCTGCCGCTCCACTGCTTCGAGGGCTTGCTGGCTCTCTTCGATCGCGAAACGGTGAGTGATGGCCTCGGCCATGGGAAAGTCGGCGTGATGCGCCTGGGCGACCCGGACGGCCTCGTAGTAGTGCTGCGGCTGGGTTAGGGCCGAGCCAATGATGCTGAGGTTGCGGTTATTGATATACCGCGGGTCAATGGGAATCTCTCCATGTCCTGACCAGAGGCCGACAATCACATAGCGCCCGTTTGGGGCGGCGAGTTTCACTCCCTCGGCAAAGGCCGAATACGCTCCGGCCGCCTCAATCACCACATCGGCTCCCCGGCCGTCGGTCAGCGTGTTTGTAGGGGCTTCGTCTCTATCGGGCTAGACAGGTTTGGTAAATTTTGGCATCCTTCCCTTCTCTAGACGACAGGAAAGCGTTTTTGTGGTACGCAACGTGGCCTCGTTTTCCTCCGTAGCCTGTCACCACATGACCATTTGGAGCATCAGGTATGGCACGTAAGAAAATCGCACTGATCGGTGCGGGCAATATCGGCGGCACCCTTGCTCATCTGTGCGCCCTCAAAGGACTCGGAGATGTCGTTCTGTACGACGTGATTGACGGACTGCCACAGGGCAAGGCCCTGGACCTGCTTGAAGCCGGGCCGATCGAGGGCTACGACGTCAACCTCGTTGGGACCACGAGTTATACCGAGATTCAAGATGCTGATGTCTGTATTGTCACCGCCGGGCTGGCGCGCAAACCGGGTATGAGCCGAGATGATTTGCTGGGAATCAACTGCAAAATCATGCGAGAAGTCTCGGAGAACATTGCAAAATATGCTCCCAACAGTCTTCTCATCGTTATTACTAACCCGCTTGATGCAATGGTGACCTTGGCCAAGCGGGTCACTGGGTTTCCCAAGCATCGGGTCGTTGGCCAAGCCGGGGTGCTCGATTCGTCCCGCTATCGGACCTTCATTGCCCAAGAGCTGAATGTGTCCGTCCAGAATGTCACGGCTATGGTCTTAGGCGGGCATGGCGACGATATGGTGCCGGTGCGCAGCTACTGCCAGGTAGCCGGTATCCCGATCGAGCGGCTGATCCCGGCCGAGCGGCTCGAGGAGATTGAGAGTCGGGTGCGTCAAGCCGGAGGGGAAATCGTGGCCCTGCTTAAGACCGGCTCAGCATTCTATTCTCCAGCCTCTGCGGCGATTCAGATGACTGAAGCGTACCTGTACGACAAGAAGCAGATCCTGCCCTGTGCGGCCTATCTCGAAGGAGAGTACGGGATTGAGGGCGTGTATTTTGGCGTGCCGGTGAGCATCGGCGCCGGGGGTGTCGAGCGGGTCGTGGACATTGCGTTGAGCGACAAGGAGAAGCAGGAGATGCAGGTGTCGGTCAGTCATGTACAGGAACTGATTGCCGCGATGGACAATGTGTTGGCGCAAAGCGCATAGGGCCAGTAGAATAGATCATCTGGACGAAGTGGAAGTGCTCCCATCTCCATGAAGCTCAGGACAAGAAAGATATCGTTGATGACCGATCCCTATGCGAAAAGAGATCAACGATATCTTTCCAAGCGTAAGGGAAAGTATGGCACCAGTACATGACATACTCATTATAGGGGGCGGAGGAGCGGGACTCCGCGCTGCCATTGCCGCCGCCGAAATAAATCCTCAGCTTGACATCGCGCTCGTCTCCAAAGTCTACCCGATGCGGAGCCATACGGTTGCAGCTGAGGGTGGAACAGCCGCCGTCATTAAAGAGAATGACAGCCTGGAAGACCATATTAACGACACGATTACCGGTTCCGACTGGATGGCGGACCAGGATGCCGTCGAGCTTTTTGTCAACGAAGCCCCCGCCGAGCTCATCCAATTGGAGCACTGGGGCTGCCCCTGGAGCCGCGAGCCCGACGGCCGTGTCGCCGTACGCCCGTTTGGCGGGATGCGGATCGAGCGGACCTGGTTTGCCGCCGACAAGACCGGTTTCCACATGCTGCACGCCCTGTTTCAAACGTCCCTGAAGTACACCTCGATCACACGCTATGACGAGTGTTTTGCTACTACATTACTCGTAGAAAACGGCCGCTGTCAGGGAGTGACGGCCGTTGAGCTGCGCAGCGGCATGGTGCAGCCAGTTCTCGCCAAGGCAGTTATCATGTGTACAGGGGGGGCTGGCCGGATCTTTCCCTTTACAACCAACGGGTCTATCAAGACTGGAGACGGCATGGCCTTGGCCTACCGAGCTGGGGTGCCACTGAAGGACATGGAGTTCGTTCAGTACCATCCTACCGGCCTGCCAGGGACAGGGATCCTGATCACCGAAGCCGCCCGTGGCGAGGGGGGGATTCTCGTCAATAAGAATGGCTACCGCTACTTACAGGACTACGATCTTGGTAAGCCACTGGATGTCAACGATCCCGGCCACCCGCAGAAACGGACCATGGAGCTCGGCCCGCGCGACAAGCTGTCGCAGTGCTTTGTCAAAGAGC
Source organism: Candidatus Binatota bacterium (assembly GCA_011523265.1). GTDB lineage: Bacteria > Desulfobacterota > Binatia > Bin18 > Bin18 > Bin18. The sequence continues at coordinate 27,551 of WTHD01000126.1, read as the reverse complement.
ACGACAAGGGCAACACCCTGCCGGGCCCCTACGGTGACGTGGTCCACCTCGATATCCGTCACCTCGGCGAGCAAAAGATCGACAAGAAGATTCCCTTTGTGCGCGAGCTGGCCACGAACTATGCGGGTATCGATCCGGTCTACGAGCCTATTCCGGTCCGGCCGGTGGTGCACTATATGATGGGTGGGATCCATACCGATATTGAGGCCGCGACCCCGCTGTCGGGTCTGTTCGCGGCTGGCGAGTGTGCGTGTGTCAGCCTCAACGGGGCCAACCGACTCGGCTCGAACTCACTCACCGAACTGTTGGTGTTTGGCGCCCGGGCTGGCCGGGCGGCTGCCGCGTTTGCCCAGGAACAGCCAGGGTGTGACACTCAGGCCCTCGAAGCCAAGGCCAAAGACGAACAAACGCGTATCCAGCAGCAGTTCATCAACAAGACGGGTGGCACCGAGCGCATCGCCAGCCTGCGCACCGAGATGACGAAGACCATGGAGGCTGGGGCTGGCATTTATCGGACCCAGGACTCGCTGCAAGAGACCTGTGATAAGGTATCCGAACTCAAGGAGCGATTTGCCAATATTACCCTTGATGATCGCAGTTTGACCTTTAATACCGACCTCACTGCAGCGCTGGAGTTGGAATGTATGCTGGATGTGGCCGAGGCCGTGGCCTATTCCGCGGTCGCGCGGAAAGAGTCGCGCGGCTCTCACCAGCGCATCGACCACCCCCAGCGCGACGACGAAAACTTCCTGGCCCACTCTATGGCCTACCGAACCGACGACGGTCCGCCACGTATTGAGTACCGGGATGTGGTCATTACCCGTTGGCCCCCGGCTGAACGTAAGTATGGAGATTAATCATGGCTGAGCCCAGCATCACACTCGAGGTCTTCCGCTACCGGCCGGAGGTCGAGCAAGAACCGACCTTCCAAAGCTACACCGTGCCCTACCGCGAGGACTGGGTTGTCCTGGATGCGCTGAACTATGTCAAAGATGAGGTGGATGGCAGTTTGTCCTACCGCTGGTCCTGCCATATGGGTGTGTGCGGCAGCTGTGGCATGATGGTTAATGACGAGCCCAAGCTCAGCTGCGCGGCCTTTCTCAGAGACTATTATCCCCAGCCGATTCGGGTCGAACCGCTGGCGAATTTTCCGGTCGAGCGCGACCTGATCATCAACATGGATGACTTCATGCACAAGCTCAAAGATGTCCAGCCGTGGATCATCCGCGAGGAAGAGAAGCCAGTTTCGGAGGGGGAGTATTTGCAGAGCCCGGCCGAACTGGCCAGCTATAAGCAGTTCAGCATGTGTATCAACTGCATGCTGTGCTACGCGGCCTGCCCGGTCTACGGTCTGGAGCCAGACTTCATCGGCCCAGCGGCGATTGCCCTGGCCCAGCGCTACAACCTCGACTCCCGTGATCAGGGCCAGGACGCCAGGCGAGAGGTCATCTCAAAGCATGAAGGGGTGTGGGAGTGTACCTTTGTGAGTGAGTGTTCTGTGGTCTGTCCCAAGCACGTAGACCCAGCCGCTGCGATCCAGCAGGCCAAGGCCTCAGGAGCCATTGATTGGTTCAAGTCTGTGCTGCTGCCGAGAGGATCGCAATGAGTGAACCGTATCGACGCCCGATATCCGCTACGACGTGGTGGCTGAGCAAGCGTAATTATGTGCTCTTCATGCTGCGCGAGCTGACCAGCGTGTTGATTGCCGCCTTTTTAGTCGTCTACCTCATCCAGCTTGCCCAGCTTGCTCAGGGAGCTGAAGCGTACACTGCCTTTCTCGATCGGCTGGCGTCGCCAGGGTGGCTTGTCTTCCATCTGCTGGTGCTCATTGCGGCGCTCTACCACACCATCACGTTTTTCAACCTGACCCCAAAGATCATCGTCGTGCGGAGGGGAGAAGAAAGTGTCCCGCCAGTCTTCATCGCTGGTTCCCACTACGCCGCCTGGCTGGTTACCTCTGTTGTGATCATGTGGATTGTCCTGAGGAGTTGAAGACATGGCCAAGTCGGGCGAAGCTTTTTGGTGGGTTCTTTTCGGGGCTGGTGGGATGGTTGCCGCCTTCCTGGTGCCGATTCATGTCGTGCTGACTGGGATAGCGGTTCCTCTTGGCTGGGTGTCGGCAGAGGCGTTTGGACATCAGATGCACGCTTTGGTCTCCCATCCGCTCACCAAGCTCTACCTGTTCGTCCTGCTCTCTTTGCCTTTCTTCCACTGTTTTCACCGCATCCGGCATACCCTGTATGATACGGGTTGGAGAGGGTATCAGATGCCGATTGCGGTTATCTGCTATGGCGCGGCCATCGTCGGTACGGTGGCGACCGTCTTTGTCCTGCTGGCGATCTGAAACATATGCTCGATCTCTACTGCACAGGGATCGGGCCTCAATGCAAAGGGTGAGGTATGAAAACGAGAACCGAGACGGATAGCATGGGAGCGGTCGAAGTCGCGGCCGACCGATACTGGGGCGCGCAGACCCAGCGCTCGCGTACAAACTTCCCGATCGGCGTTGAGCGTTTCCATTTCACGCGGGCTATCATCCGGGCGATGGGCGTCCTCAAGAAGAGCGCGGCCCTGGCCAACGGCGAGTTGGGACAGCTACCCCAGGAGAAGGTAGACCTGATCGTTCGAGCGGCCGACGAGGTGATCTCCGGTGCCCTTGACGATCACTTTCCGCTGGTTGTCTTCCAGACCGGCTCGGGCACCCAGACCAATATGAATACCAACGAGGTGATCTCGAATCGGGCCATCGAGCTGGCCGGTGGTGAGATGGGCTCAAAGAAACCGATTCATCCCAACGACGATGTGAACCGCGGCCAGAGCTCGAACGATACCTTTCCGACCGCAATGCACATCGCCGCCGTCGAGCAGCTCGAAGACGTGCTGATTCCGGCCGTCAGTCAGTTAGCCGCCACCCTGCACGCCAAGTCTGAGAAATTTAGCGATGTGGTGAAGGTCGGCCGCACGCATTTGCAGGACGCAACACCGATCACCCTGGGGCAGGAGATTGGCGGCTGGGCGGCCCAACTCGACGCCGCGCTTGCCGACGTGCGTCGGACCATTCCCGGACTGTGCGAACTGGCGATCGGCGGAACGGCGGTCGGCACCGGCCTCAACGCCCACCCCCAGTTTGGTGACTTGGCGGCGGCCAAGATGACGGTCGAGACCGGGCGAACGTTCATCTCGGCGCCGAATAAATTCGCTTCCCTGTCGGCCCATGACGCCATGGTTACCGCCAGTGCCTCGCTACGGACCCTGGCTGGGGCGTTGATGAAGATCGCGAATGATGTGCGCTGGCTGGCGTGTGGACCGCGGGCAGGGATTGGAGAGATACTGATTCCGGCGAACGAACCGGGTTCTTCCATCATGCCGGGCAAGGTCAACCCGACTCAGTCAGAGGCCCTGACGATGGTCGCCGTGCAGGTGTTCGGCAACGACGCGGCCGTGGCCTTCGGCGGTTCGCAGGGCAACTTCCAGCTGAATGTCTTTAAACCGGTGATGGTCCACAATCTTCTCGAGTCCATTCAGCTCATCGCTGACGCGTGTGGCGCCTTCAACGACCATTGTGCGGTCGGTATCGAGCCCAATCTGCCAACGATTGAGGAGTACCTGGGGAGCTCTTTGATGATTGTGACGGCACTCAACCCGCATATCGGGTATGAGAAGGCAGCCGAGATTGCCAAGAAGGCACACGCAGACGGGACGAATCTGCGGGAAGCTGCCCTGGCGCTTGGCCACGTCACCGCCGAACAATATGAAGAGTGGGTACGGCCAGGGGAAATGACCGGCCCGAAGACTTAGTCTCTCGTCCACCCTATCGTACAGACTCCCTCTCCCACCAGGGGAGAGGGACAGAGCCTGCCCTGGGCCTTTCACCTGCGCTCAGGACAGGCGTGCCGAAGGGATAAGGGGTATTCAGCACCCCTTCCAAAGCCTACACCGGCAACTTGGTCATTACCTGCAAGGTTTCATCCTCAATACACTCTTCAATCACCGGTACCCATTTCTGGAACTCGGGGTCCTGAGACGCGATTTCCAGGGTCGTCTGGACCGAGTTGGCATCCGGGACCTCCCACACGTCAACAACGGTGTTCAGACGACCGATGACGTTGAAATAACTCCCCTGGAGCTTCCAGTTGCCGTGTTTTTCCAACTGCGGCGCCAGCGAGTTGAGCATTTCCGTGAATTTCTGGACCTTGCCCGCCCGGAGTTTGATGTGTGCAAATACGTACGCCATACTGCCTCCTTCGGTTAGGGGTTAATAGATTAGGGGTTAATAACACCTGTATTGATGCAATATGCCCTGACTCACCCGGCTGCCTCCCGCGACCTGCCGAATAATGCCTCGCGCAGGCCGTCCAGGACACCTTCCAGCCGCGCCATACGCTGCTCCAGCGCCTCCAGACGACTCTCCATACGCCGCATCTCTTCGCGCAGGGTTCGTATCTCCTCGCGCATCTCTTCGCGCAGAGTGCGCATCTCTTCGCGCAAACTTCTGATATTTGCGATCAGGAGCGCGGCCAGGGCCACGCCCACACTCAGAATGCCAATCAATTCAGCGCTCATATGGTGCTCTTAGCACGGTGTGAAATGGAAATGCGAGCGCTAATTGCGGTCTATCCATTCTTTACCGGTCTGAAGGGCATAGCCATCGGCTTCTTCCCGGCTGGCAAAGGTCTGCTCGGTTCCCCGGAGCGGGTAAAACTCATCGACCACCCCATCGATCAGCCGAAAGACCCGGGCCACCGGTTTCCAATCGCCGCCATCGAGTTGTTTCGAGCGCGGCTCAATATAAAAGCCCTCATACTCTTCGGTATCTGGCATCTTTGGATCTCCTTTTTCCCTCTCCGTATTCAGGTAATTCCCAATAACTCCCGGAGCTTGGCCTTCTGAAAACCAATAACGACGGCGTCGTCAACGGTAATCACCGGCAGAGAGACCCGACCTGGGAGTTGACGGAGACGCTCCTGGGCCGCCGCGTCAGTACTGACATCATAGGCGGTGAATGCTATTCCTGCCTGCGAAAGAAACTCCTTCGCCATTGTGCACGGGCCTGAGGCGGGGGTGGAATAGATGACGACCTGTTTTTCCATACTGCGTTTGTATCGCTTCGGCCTGTGTCCGGTCAATGTTTCATGGATGGAACGTCGCGCACACGCTGGGGTACGGTGATCCATGCTCATTCGAGCCGAAAAAGAGAGCGACCGGGCGGCAGTCTACCGAATCAATACGGCGGCCTTTGAAACGCGTGCCGAGGCCGAGCTTGTTGAAACCCTGCGTGAATGCGTACAACCGCTTATTTCGCTCGTTGCCGAGGTAGACGCGGCAGTTGTCGGTCACATCATGTTCTCGCCGGTCCGTGTGTCGGCAGACTCCAGGCTCAGGTTGATGGGGCTGGCCCCAATGGCAGTGGTACCGGCATATCAACGCCAGGGTATCGGTTCGGCTCTTGTTCGGGCCGGCCTTGAACGCTGCCAAGCGCTGGCATGCAGCGCGGTCGTCGTTCTCGGTCATCCGGCGTATTATCCACGCTTCGGGTTTTTACCGGCCTCCCGGTTTGGACTCCGCTGCGAATACAACGTTCCTGACGAGGCGTTTATGGCAATGGAACTGGAGCCTGGAGCCTTTGAGCGGTGCATTCATGGCGGCCAGCGCAGCGTGGTGAAATACCATGCCGCATTCAGCAACGTCTAACCCTCCGAGCGTGTCGCGCGTTCCCGGAGTGCTCGTGAACCGCTCCGGGAAGAAGGACACAATACCCGTGGCCTGCTGGTCTTTCCTCACGTATCATGCCAACCCATGAATCCTCATGTCATTGTCTGCGCGGCCTTTGTTGTGGGTCTTGCCTTTTCCGCCGGCCCGGTACCCGCCGACCCGACCCGGCAAGACAACCATTCCCAGAACCCACCTGCGACTTCCAATATGGCTACCGCGCATGTTCCAGAGACTTGGCACGAAGCCCAATTCGTGCGCAATACCCGACAGTTGACCTTTGCCGGCAGGCGCGCCGGCGAGGGCTATTTCAGCCCGGATGGCTCGCAACTCATCTTTCAGAGTGAACGTGAGCCCGACAACCCTTTTTTTCAGATTTATGTCATGAATCGTCTCACCGGACAGACCCGCCGGGTCTCGCCCGGAATCGGTAAGACGACATGTGCCTGGTTCCATCCCTCACAGGAAAAAGTCCTGTTTGCCTCAACGCACGAAGACCCGGAGGCCGAAAAGAAACAGCGGGCAGAGTTGGAAGAACGGCGGGCGGGCACCCAGCGGCGTTACGAGTGGGACTTTGATGAGCAGTACGACCTTTTTGAGGCAACGCTCGACGGAGGCGAGCTGCGGAAGCTGACCGAGGCAAAGGGCTACGACGCCGAGGGCTCCTGGTCTCCGAACGGCGAGTTCATCGCCTTTGCCTCGAATCGCCACGCTTATGCGGCAACCCTGCCAGCCGAGGAGCAAGAACGTTTTCAGCTAGACCCGTCATCACAGATGGACATCTACATCATGCGGGCGGATGGGTCAGACGTGCGTCGGCTGACGACTACCCCTGGCTATGATGGCGGGCCGTTTTTCAGTCCGGACGACAAACGTCTGGTCTGGCGTCGGTTTTCCCCCGATGGTGCACAAGCCGAGGTCTGGACCATGCGCATTGATGGGACAGATCAAAAGCAGGTGACGAAGCTGGAAGCCATGTCCTGGGCGCCGTATTTTCATCCGTCCGGCGACTATCTGATCTTTACGACCAACCGCCACGGTTTCGGGAATTTTGAGCTGTATATCGTGGACACGGACGGGCGCTCCGAACCCGTGCGGGTCACCCATACCAAGGGCTTTGACGGCCTGCCGGTGTTCACTCCGGATGGAAGGCACCTGTCGTGGACCAGCAGCCGGACCGCGAATAAAAAGGCGCAGGTCTTTTTTGCCGACTGGGACGATGCCGAGGCCCGCTGCTTGTTGGGGCTCGGCTCCACCGACGCGGCAGCCCTCCGAACGCACGAGGTACGAACGTGTAAGCTCCGCCAGGTTGTTGCCGAACTCGCCTCCGAGCGCATGGCCGGACGGCTCACGGGAACGGACGGCGAAAGGCTGGCAACGGAGTACGCAGCCGCGATGCTGGAAAAAGGCGGGCTCGAACCCGCTGGCGACAATGGGACGTTTTTTCAGTCTTTTGAGTTCACCGCCGGCGTCTCCCTCGGTCCGAAGAATGTGTTGAAACAGGCATCAGAGCAGGCACGGGCGTATGCCATTGATACGGACTGGCGTCCGTTGACCTTCTCGCAGGTGGGCGATTTTGCACCTGCCGGCGTAGTCTTTGCCGGCTATGGCATTGTCGCCCCGGCTGTCGACGACCACCCGGAATATGACTCCTATGCCCATCTGGATGTGGAAGGCCAATGGGTTTTGGTCTTGCGCTATCTGCCTGAAGACATAGACGCCTCCTATCGCCAACATCTCAACCGCTACGCCAGCCTGCGCTATAAAGCTATGGTCGCCCGCGACCGGGGCGCGCGGGGCCTGATCATTGCGAGCGGGCCGAAGACCACGGTTAAGGAGCAATTGGTTCCCCTCGTCTTTGACGCCTCACTGGCAGGTAGCAGCATCGGGGCGGTGTCCGTGACTGACGCGCTGGCCGAGGAGTGGTTCCAGCAGGCGGACCGGTCGCTGAAAGAGCTTCAGGAGACATTAGATACCGGACGGCTCATACCCGGCTTCAGCCTCGATGGCCTGACGCTCGGAGCGACGATCGATATTCGGCAGGAGAAACGCCAGGGCCGCAACGTCCTGGCTCGGTTACGCGCGACTGAGCGCGTGGCCGACGCTGGTATCGTTGTGGTTGGGGCGCATATCGACCATCTGGGTACGGGCCTGGGGAATGGGTCGCTGGCCCGCGAGGATGAAAAGGGTCGTATCCATTTTGGAGCCGACGACAATGCCTCCGGCGTAGCGGCCGTCCTGGGTATTGCCAGGACGCTCGCCGCGCAACAAGCCGAAGGCGAGGTGGCTCTGAAACGCGATGTTGTATTTGCTTTGTGGTCGGGCGAAGAGTTGGGTCTTCTGGGGTCGAGCCACTTCGTCCGGACATTCGGCCGGACAGGGCAGCCGACGCTCGCCCCTGCCATTGTCGCCTATCTCAATCTGGACATGGTCGGCCGACTTGATACCGCCCTGGTGCTGCAAGGCGTGGGTTCAAGTTCGGTCTGGCCCGAGGAAATTGAACAGCACAACGCGCCTATCGGTCTACCCATCACGCTCCAAAACGACAGCTATCTGCCCACCGATGCGACCTCGTTCTATCTCAAGGGCGTTCCCGTTCTGAACGCGTTTACCGGCGGGCATGCGGAATACCACTCGCCGCGCGATACCGTCGAAAAGCTCAACTATGCCGGGCTCACACAAATTACCCGGCTGATGACCGGCCTGACACGCTCATTGGCGAGTCGCCCAACGGCTCCGGACTATATCCGAATCGAAAAGCCCCGCCACCTCGGCAGCCGTGGTCGCCTGCGGGCCTATCTGGGCACGATTCCCGACTATGCCCAGGGCAATATCACCGGGGTCAAGCTCTCTGGGGTGGCGACCGGCGGTCCGGCCGACCGGGCCGGGGTGCAGGCCGGAGATGTGGTGCGTGAGCTGGCGGGTAAGGCGATTGAGAATATCTATGACTACACCTTTGTCCTTGGGGGTCTCAAAGTTGACGAGCCGGTCGGGATGACGGTCATGCGTAACGGGCAGCGGGTTGAACTGACAATCACACCTGCGTCACGGGAATGAGCCCGGAACGGAAACTTCCTGCACGATGTCTTGCTTACGGCGTATTCTGCTGATCTCCGGTGTGCTGCATCTCTCGTATGTTTCCTCACTAGCGGCGCTTCCCCTGGCATGGACCGTCCTTGGGCCGGGCGGCCAGGCGATTGTGCGCGTGGTGTCAACTGCGACGGCCTGTCCGGCGCTACAGATGAATGCCGAGCCCTTCCCGTTGCACGTACGCGCGTATCCGGCCCGACCGGACTTTCCGGTCCTGATCTGCGAGGCTGCGTTGCCGCCCGATGCTGTCAGCGTCACAATGGATGGACGCCAACTGCCCCTTCTGGCACGTGCGCCAGAAAAGATTGTCGTTCTGGGCGACACCGGCTGCCGGATGAAAAACACCCTGGTCCAGGCGTGTAACGATCCGCATGCCTGGCCATTTGCCCGCATTGCCCGGAGTGCCGCGGCCTGGCAGCCCGACCTGGTGCTGCACGTGGGTGATTACTTTTATCGGGATTCGCCCTGTCCGACCGGCAACACTGCTTGTGCCGGCAATCCGTGGGGAGATACCTGGGCGGCCGCTCAGGCCGACTTCTTCGCGCCGGCTGAGCCCTTACTCAGTGCGGCGCCGTGGATATTTGTCCGGGGCAATCACGAAGAGTGTCAGCGAACGGGTAATGCCTGGTTTCGTTTGCTTGATCCCCGGCCCTTACCCCAGGAATGTACCGACCAGACTGAGCCCTATATTGTGCCAATCGGAGAGCGCACACTGTTCGTTCTGGATACCACGACGGCACACGACCTGAGGGCCGCGCCCGAGACCGTCGCCCACTTCGCCACGCAGTTGGCGGCATTGGCTGAAAACCGCCCGGTCTGGCTGTTGTCTCACAAGCCGTTCTGGGCCTTTGGCACGCGGGGACAGGCGCAGGGCAGAGATATGCTCTTCCGAGCCAACCCGACCCTCCAGGCCGCGGTCCGGCAGGGATGGCCCGACGGCATTGAACTGGTCCTGTCGGGCCATCTCCACACGACCGAGTTCCTGGCCTTTGCGCAAGGAGAGCCGCATCAGTTTGTGGTCGGGAATGGCGGAGCGCTGCTCGACCCTCCACTTGCCACCGAACTGGTTGGACTCGACATAGCCGACCGAACGGTCTCACAGGCGGAAACGCTGACGGGCTTTGGCTATGTGACGCTGGAGCGGAGGAAGGAGGGCTGGACGATTACGCCACGCGATACCGCAGGACTGCCCCGACCGTGCCGCTTCAGGAGTACGGGGATGAGTTGCGTGCCGCAGGACTGAGCAGGTCGCCCACGTCTTTCACGACAATGTCGGCTCCGTTGGCTTTGAGCAAGTCGCCGTGACCGCGACGATCAACACCAACCACCAGACCGAAATTTCCGGCGCGGCCCGACTGCACGCCTGAAATGGCGTCCTCAATCACCACGGCCCGGGCCGGCAGGACGTTCAGCTTGTCCGCCGCCGCCAGAAACATATCCGGGGCAGGCTTGCCGGCTAGCTGCTCCTGGGCGGCGACCTCTCTGTCAACCCGGAGGTCAAAAAGATGTGTAATCCCGGCCGATCTGAGCACGAGTTCGCAATTTGCGCTGGGCGTGACGACCGCGGTTTTCAGCCCCAGTTGCCGGACATGGGTGGCAAAGGCCGTACTGCCAGGGAAGGCCTCCACGCCGTCCGAGGAAATGACCTGATTCACCAGGGTGTCTTTCTGGTTGCCCAGACCGTGAACCGTCTCCCAATCGGGAGGCGCGGTCGGACTTCCTTCCGGTAGCTCGATATGGCGTGATTCGAGAAAGCTTCGCACGCCGTCATCCAGAGCTTTCCCGTCGACATACAGATTGTAATCCGTTCGAAGGTCAAAAGGCTGAAAGGACAGGCTGTGGCCTGTCGCGTACTGGTGCAGAAAGCGGTCAAACATCTCTTTCCAACAGGCAGCATGAATTTTTGCCGTGGCCGTCAGTACGCCGTCCAGATCGAACAGCACGGCGTCAAAGCGCTCAGGGGTAATAAGATTGGAATCGTTCATTCTGGTATACTTCTGCTTTTCTTTTTTGGTCTCCAGTTTCCAGACCCTACTCTAACATAATTTCTGACGGAATTATTACCGGGATGTTAAAATGAATTGACACTTCAAATCATCATGATAATTTGAAGTGTATGTTCACGCGATCACTTAATCTTCCAGCGCCCGGTACGGAGACTTTTTTCCTGTGGGGGCCGCGTCAGACGGGAAAGACAACTCTGTTGAGGCACACCTATCCGGGTGCCGTCTGGATCGATCTGTTGAAGGCTGAGGAGTATCGTCGCTATGTGCAGAATCCCGAGTTTTTACGCGCGGAATTAGCGGAGCGCGCGCCTGCCGGGTGTCACGTCGTCATCGATGAAGTACAAAAAGTCCCCCAACTCCTTGATGAAGTGCATTGGCTGCACGAAAATCGGGTGTTTCATTTTGCCCTATGCGGGTCAAGCGCCCGCAAGGTGAAACGGGGGCAGGCCAACCTGCTCGGCGGCCGGGCTATCCGCTATGAACTCTTTGGTCTCACCGCGCGAGAAATTGGTCCGGCTTGCGTCCTCGACCGGTTGCTGAACCACGGATATCTACCTCGGATGTATGAGTCGGACCGTCCGCAGCGCCTCTTGAACAGCTATGTTGCTGACTATCTGAAAGAAGAAGTGGCGGCCGAGGGACTGGTGCGGAATCTGCCCGTCTTTTCCGAGTTTTTGAATATCGCTGCGTTGTCGGATACCGAGCTCGTCAATTTCTCGACCATAGCCCGTGACTGTGGTGTCTCTAGCCACACGATTAGAGGCTATTTCCAAATTCTTGAAGACACGCTGCTGGGGCGCTGGCTGCCAGCGTATAAAAAGCGACCGAAACGCCGCCTCATCGGTGCGCCCAAATTTTACTTTTCCGATGTCGGTGTGGTGAATCACCTAGCGAGACGTGGCATCGTACAACCAGGGTCAGAGCTGTATGGAAAGGCTTTTGAGAATTGGGTTTTCCACGAGTTGAGCGCCCATAATGCCTATACTGAGGCCTTTACGACGCTGAGCTATTGGCGCTTGGCCAGTGGTATTGAGGTGGATTTCATTATTAACGATATGTACGTCGCTATCGAGGCAAAGGCGAGCAGAAGAATTACGGACGACCATCTGCGCGGTCTACGTCACCTAGTCCAAGACCAGCCTCGGGTTAGAGAGCGGATCGTCGTTTGCCTGGAGCCCAAGAGCCGTCTGACTGACGACGGCATCCTTATCCTGCCCGCTGCTGAGTTTTGCCACAGCCTAGAGCGGGGTGATATATTCTGACGCCGGCCAGAGAGACGCACCTGGCGAACTGGTTGGCGAAGCTGTCTGCCGCACGAACAATGTCTTTTCAACACCCAACGCCCCGAGATGAAGGTATGCGATTGAACCCACTATACGTCGCTCTACTGCTGTTGGTGCTGACCAGTGGGCACGGACGAGCGCAGGACGGCGAGATCATCGCGGTCACGGGTATGTATTCGGCGAATACGCAGGAAGAGTACCGTCCTCTCTTTCGGTGAGACGAAGCATGACGCAGCCATACGAACAAGGCGTTCTCTTCCCGGAAGAGATAGGCTCTCAAGCAGGTCAGGCGGCTCCGTCCGAGGCCCTGCCCGTGTGTGAAACGCCTGAGTATACCCTGGTGACGGAACCGGCTCAGCCTGAGCGCGTGCTGCCCGCCCTGCATGCCGCGCCCGTCTTATCCTGCGATACCGAGACAACCGGGCTCGACTTTCGGACAGACTCGCTCCGGCTCGTCCAGATTGCGACACCGGACCACGCCTATCTTTTTGATGTGCGTCGCATCCCCGTTGAAGCGCTCTTCCCCCTGTTCAGTACACCGCGCCGCTGGCTGTTCCACAACGCCAAGTTTGATCTGAAATTTCTTGTCTCCGCTGGCTGTCCCTGGCCCGATACCGTCTTTGACACCATGTTAGCCAGCCAAGTGCTCAAAGCCGGGCTGCGCGTCCGCCATAGTCTCGAAGAGGTGGTTGAGCAGGAATTGGGTCGAGCCCTGCCGAAACACCTGCAAACCGCCGACTGGTCGGGAGAACTGAGTCCCGCCCAGTGTGAATATGCCGCTCGTGATGCGGGGGTGCTGTGGCCGCTGTACGACCGCTTGCATCCGGCCCTGGCCGAGGCTGGCCTGGAACGGGCGGCGGAGATTGAATTTCGCTGCGTCAAGGCGCTGGCCTGGCTGGAACTCGCCGGTATCGCCTTTGACGCTCAAGGCTGGCTGGGGCGGACGCTGGAAGATGAAGCCCAACTCGAAGCGCTCACCCATCAACTCCACGCCTACGCCCGGGATGTCGGCATGTCCATCAACTGGGCGTCATCGCCGCAAATCAAGGCCCTGTTCCAGACGCTCGGTATCGAGCTGCCCAATGTCCGCTCTGCCACGCTCAGGAAGATCGATCATCCCATTGCCGAGTTTCTGGTCAGCTCTAAAGAAGTCGCCAAACGGGTCAGTACCTATGGCCGGAGTGTGATCAACTCGTTTTTCGATGCGAACTCGGGCCGGGTGTATCCGGTGTATTTTCAGAACGGGACAGCCACCGGTCGCATGAGTTGCGGCGGCCCAAACATCCAACAGATCCCAAAGGCGCGCGCCTTTCGCGCCTGCTTTTGCGCCGCCCCGGAAAGGGCTCTGATCAAGGCTGACTACTCACAGGTCGAACTGCGAATTGCCGCGGTCCTGGCCAACGACCCGACCATGCTGCAAGCGTTTCGAGAGGAAACCGACCTGCATGCCCTGACCGCCTCGCGCATCCTGCACATCCCGCTCAATCAAGTCGAATCGCACCACCGTCAACTCGCCAAGAGCGTTAATTTCGGCCTGCTGTACGGTATGGGGGTGAACGGCCTGAAACAGGATGCAGAGGCAAAGTACGGTGTCCGCATGTCCGACCGGGAGGCGGCCCAATACCACCGCGCGTTCTTTCTGACCTATCAGGGCATCGCTCGCTGGCATCAGCAGGCCAAACAACAGGCCGAGCAGGTGAGGCATCAGGAGAGCGGCCTCGCAACCCGCACCCTCACCGGTCGCCGTTTCCTGGGAGTGCGGCACTTTAACGTGCTCCTCAATATTCCGGTGCAAGGGACGGGTGGCGACGGCCTCAAGCTGGCTCTGGCGCGCCTGTTTGAACACCGCGACCAAGCGCCACGGGCGATGCCCGTTGCCTGCGTCCACGACGAGATTCTGGTCGAAGCGCCTCTGGCCGATGCACGGGCCACCCAGGCCTGGCTGACCAGCCATATGGTTGAAGCCATGCGAGAGATCGTGGCGGACCGGGTTCCGATTATGGTCGAAGCGCTGGTCGGCAAGAACTGGGCCGGCACGCCTCTCGGTGATTAGCCGCAGGCAGCCCGAGGGCTGCCTTCACAAGAAGGAACGGTATTGTCGGAGCGCTGGTTGCTGCGCTACAAGTACAGGCGCGAGGGCAGGGGATCAGATAAAAATCTCGGAGCGCTCTCGTTGAGCGCATGCCAAGACAACCCACCACCGATATTCAACTTTTACCCCGAGGGCGCTGGAGCCGAAAAAAACTCCTTGAGGCGCTGGCAGAGACGTTCTCCATCTACAAAGAGCCGCTCACAACCGAGCGGCGTGTCCACTACGACACGGCTGACTGGCAACTCAGCTTGTACCGTCTGGCCCTGTGTGTGAACGCGAAGACGCTTGCCCTCCGGTCGTATGATGCGGTCTTCCCGCTTGAAGAGTTGCCGTGTCCCAGTCTTCCCGCTGCGGCAACGGATTTGCCGCACAGCCGTTTGCGAGAGCGCCTGGTGGCGCTGATTGACGACCTTCCGCTCACCTCGTTCTTCAGCCTGCACACAAGTATCACCCCGATACGAATACTTGACCATCGCCAGAAGACAACGGTGCGCCTGATTATTGAAGAGCACGCTCTCGCCAAGAAAAATCAACAGCGCTCCCTCCGGCCGCGTATCTGGGTCCATCCGCTCAGAGGCTATCAGAAAGAGGCGCACCGATTAGTCCTGTGGTGCAAGGAGCAGGACCTCATACCGGCGACCGGGAGTGTCAACCAGGAGGTATTGACGATAACCGGCCGCTCTCCGGGTAAATATTCGGTCAAACGCCCGCTGCCGATACAGCCGGGGGTTCCGGTTGAGTGGGCAGTTCGCCGCCTCTTGGGCCTCCTCCTGGCCATGGTGCGCTACAACGAGCGGGGCCTGCGTCAGGGGGATGATCCACTCTACTTGCACGACTTTCGGGTTGCCGTCAGACGGGCGCGCTCCCTGCTCGGACAGACTCGTGAGGTTTTTCCTCCCAAGGTAACCCAGCGGTTTCGGAAAGATCTGGCTCAGCTTGGCCGGTCAACCGGGAGCGCGCGGGATTTGGACGCTTTTCTCCTGGTGCAGGACGCGTACCGTCAGCGGCTTCCGGCTGACAGCCGATCCGCCCTTCAGCCTTTCTCCGCTTTTCTCCAGCAGGAACGGCGGGAACGCTATCGAACTCTGGTGAAGACCTTTGAGACCAAGCGCTATCGGGCCGTGATCCGAGAGTGGGAAGCGTTTGTGAACCGGCCTGAGGACGACAGCTCCCATACCCCGGCCGTCAAAGAATTCGTCTTTGAGCAGGTGGTCGAAAAATGCCGGGCCCTCGCCTCAATGGAGCCCAACAGCCTGCAACACGCCGACAGCGAGCAGCTCCACAGGCTGAGAATCGAATGTAAAAAATTTCGCTATCTGCTGGATTTTTTTATTACCGCCCTGCCTGAACTTCCTGTCCGAGACGTACTCAAGCAGCTCAAGCGTGTCCAGCGAACCTTAGGCCGGATACAGGATATCAGCGTCCAGAACGTCCTGATCCAAGAGTTCAGTACGACCGGCGGGGGTTTTGCCTTTCACGAAAACGGTACGCACTCTGCTCTGGGAGTCCTGCTTACTTCGCTGACTTCAGAGCGGCAGGTGTTGCAGCAGCAGGTTGTGGATGAGTTTCGGGCGTTGATCGCAGTGATTGCCCCGATGATTCCGCCTTTGAGCGGTCCTGACCGGGCTGAGGTTGCCGAGCCGCAAGACCAGCAGGATCAGCAAGAGCGGGCGGAGAGCCTGGCTGAGCCTGATTGAGCAGCGTTTCCACTGCTGTCCACAACTGTTCATACGCCTGGGATGCCCGGGAGTGCGGAAGCGAGACGAGGACCGGTTCCCGGTGGATGCCCATGTTTTCGACATCGACGAGATATGGGATGGCCTGTGGAAGGGCTTCGGGGTGAGAAGCGGTCAGCTCCTGCATGACGGACCGATGCAGTTTTTTTTGCCGTTCCACCATGGAGAAAAACGTGCGGAGTTTATCGGGGTTGTCATCGTGTTTGGTGTAAAACGTCCGAAGCTGTTGATACGCATGGACCGACAGCGGTGAGGGGACAATGGGAATCAGGATGTAGTCTGCGGCATAGAAAACGTTTTGCGCAATCAGGCTTACCCCGGACGGACAGTCGAGGATCACATACTGGTATTCGTCCCGGAGCGCGGTCAAGCTGCGGTGCAGGCAGCGCGCCGGATGTTTGGCTTGCTGAAATACCTCTGTCAGGTGACGGTGAGACAAGGCGCCGGGGAGCAGGTCCAGGCGCGTAAAATCGGTCGCCTTGATGCTCTTTTCAAGCGGCTTTCCGCCAGGCGCAAAAACCTTCTTCTTGGCCTTGAGCTTGGGTTGGACGCGAAAGTAATAGGTGGCTGAAGCCTGAGGGTCGAGGTCGCAGAGCAGGGTCCGGGCTCCAGACCGCGCGGCCAGATAGGAAAGATTGACCGCCGCGGCCGTTTTTCCCACCCCTCCCTTCATATGGTAGAGCGCCAACACCTGCATCTTGCTCAAACCCCGGCCGAATCCTTTCCCTGCGGTACATCAAGCGGGCAATGGTGACAACGGGAGCGATGAAGCATAGGGTGTCTACACTATCACGCGAAGGAGGGAAGCCAATGGCAGGCATGAGCATTGACAAACTGAAGCAGATCTTGCGCGAAAGACAGCTTCCGGCGGATGTTGAACCACCGATTGAGGCCATGCGTAAAAGCATGGAAAAGCTGGCCTTCCAGGCCGCGGACGATATTGAGACAGAAGCGGTGAGCGTGGCGAACCGCGCCGCGGAATGGGTCCGTGCGCCGGGCAGTCAGGCCGAGCGGGCCCTCCTCTATCTGCACGGCGGGGGCTATGTCGTCGGTTCGATCAATACGCACCGGTCGCTGGCCGGAGAAATCTCCCGCTGCGCCCAAGCCGCGGTTTTGCTCGTGGATTATCGTCTGGCACCGGAAGAGCCCTTTCCGGCTGCGGTTGACGATGGTGTCGCGTCTCTCAGATGGCTGATCGATCAAGGGTTCTCGCCGAAAAATCTTGCCATTGGCGGGGACTCGGCCGGGGGCGGCTTGACCCTGGCGACCTTGGTTGCGGCGCGGGACAACAGCGTCCCCATGCCCGCGGCCGCGGTGGCGATCAGCCCGTGGTCGGATATGACCTGCTCGAACGAGTCGTACCAGACCAGAGCTGCGGCCGATCCCATGGTGACCGTCCACGGTCTCAAACGTATGGCGGGACTCTATGTTGGTGACAGCGATCTCACGCATCCGTACGCGTCGCCCAATCTGGCCGATCTCAGCGGTCTACCGCCGGTGCTGATCCATGTCGGTCGGGATGAGATTCTGCTGGATGACGCCCTGATATTCGACGAAAAGGCGAAAGCTGCTTGTGTCGAGTGCAGCCTCGAAATCTGGGACAATATGATCCATGTCTGGCACGCCTTTCATCCCATGCTGGATGAGGGCAAAAGGGGCATTGAACGGGTAGGAGAGTTCCTGCGCGAAAAATGGGCCGCAGCCTAGGAAAGCCGGAATGAGGGGTGGACCTTGCGTCTGCCCTGGTTGAGATTGGCCTTGGCCTCTGGTGACTGGAGTCAGAAGGATAAGGAAACGCATGAACGACGAACAGATTGCCCAGTTCAACGCAAAACAGCGCCAGGCGTTCGATAATGTGTACGACCGTTTTCTGGTCGAATTGCCCCAGGATGTCTGCGCCCGCATGGAACGCATCGTTGCCGCGTCCGATATTCAGGCGGGAGAAAACGTGCTGGATGTCGGGACGGGGACGGGGGCACTCATGCCCGACATTCGGAAGTATCGGCCCGGCCACATCTACGCCTGCGACCTGTCAGGCAAAATGCTGGAGCAGGTCGCGAACCGTTACCCCGAAGTCGAACGCCACCAATGTGACATCCGGGACCTGGACCTGCCCGACGCCTGTGTCGATGTGGTCTTCATGAACGGCATGTATGGCAATATCGCGGACAAGCCTGGAGCGCTACGCAATATCATGCGCATGCTGCGACCAGGGGGGCGGGTCGTGATCAGTCACCCGGAAGGCCGGGAGTTTGTTGAAGGGCTCGTCCGCTCGGAGCCGTTTCCGATTACGGCGCTCCCCTCACCGGACGAAGCGCACACGTTCCTCGGGTCGTATGGACTGACGGTGACACAGTATACGGACGAGGAAAAGCTGTTGATCGTTGTTGCGGTCAAGCAACAGCAGTAGGGGTGTTGGATTACGCTGCGCTAATCCGACCTACGGAACTACCCGTGCTTGTCCAGAAAATAATCGATCAACCGACGGGAGATGCTGATGCGGCCGGGGATGGCGGGCATGGCATCCGGGCTGAACCAGGCCGCCTCGGCGATTTCCACGCCGTCCACTTCAATCTCGCCCGCTGCATACTCGGCGGTAAAACCGAGCATGAGCGAATTCGGAAACGGCCACGGCTGACTGGCAAAATATCGAATGTTACCGACCGTGATACCGACCTCTTCCTTGATTTCTCTGGCTACGCATTCCTCTATGGTCTCGCCGGGTTCCACAAAGCCGGCCAGCACACTGTACATCTTGGTCGGGAAATGGGGCGAGCGGGCGAGCAGGATTTTCCCGTCGCGCTCCACCATGACAATAATGGCGGGTGACAAGCGGGGGAAGCTCAGGAGCTGGCACTTGGGGCAGCGCTTGGCCCGCTCATCCGATTTGGCTTCATTGCGGGTCCCACACCGCCCGCAGTACTGATGGGTGCGGTCCCACTCGACGATCTGGACGGCGCGACCACCCAGCACGAACAAATCCTCGTCCAGTCCGCCGTGCGCCTGACGCAGGTCTTTGAAGTCCAGGTGGTCGGGCACCGATGCGTCCAGCACATCAACGGCATAACACGCCTGCCCGTTGTAGCGTCCAAGATAATGCCGATTTCCCGCAGAAACCCCTAACTCTTCAAAGCGTTCCAGGCGGGGGACTTGAAACGTCTCGTCATGCTTCTGAAGCAGGAGCCGGTTGCGGTGAAAGCCGAACCACCAGGCCGGGCCGGACAGGTCGTGGGGCGGTGCGACCTCGGAAATAAACGTCTTCCGCATGCCAAAGATCGGCTGTCCGTGGGAGTGTGGTGCGTTGCGGGCAGGCATACCCAAATCCTCCAATCTTGGTATGGTCAGCGGTACGGTGTTGGCAAAGCATAGCAAACCTGCCCCCGACTGTATCCCCCAGACCCTTCGACTTCGCTGCGCTACGCTCAGGGTGAAGGGGAGACCAGGCCCGGACTAGGATTTCCGCAGCAGCCTGATACATAGGGCAGACCGACGCAGAGGAGTTGCCGTATGGATCTCAACTATTCTCCTGAAGAAATGACCTTTCGTGATGAAGTCCGCGCCTGGCTCAAAGACAACCTGCCGGACGAACTGCGCAACAAAGTCGTCAACTATGAAGAGCTGACCAAAGAAGACCTGCTGCGCTGGCAGAAAATCACGGCCGGGCGAGGCTGGGGGGCACCCGACTGGCCGGAAGAGTGGGGCGGGACAAACTGGACCATCGTGCAGCGGCATATTTTTGAAGAAGAGTGCGGCTATGCCGGCTGCCCGCCGCGTATTCCCTTTGGCGTGTCCATGTGTGCGCCCGTCCTGCATAAATTTGGTACCCAAGAGCAGAAACAGCGCTTTCTGCCCGGCATGTATAACGGCGACGTATTCTGGTGCCAGGGCTATTCCGAGCCGGGCTCGGGTTCGGACCTGGCCTCGCTCAAGACGAGTGCGGTCCGGGAGGGAGACAGCTATGTCGTCAACGGCCAGAAGATTTGGACCACCTGGGCCCAGCACGCAGACTGGATATTCTGCCTGGTTCGCACCAGCGCCGATTTTCCAAAAAGACAACAGGGCATTTCCTTTTTGCTCATGGATATGAACACGCCGGGTATCAGCGTCCGACCGCTGATGCTCATGGATGGCGGCCATGAAGTGAACGAGGTGTTCTTTGACGATGTGCGGGTACCGGCGGAAAACCTCATCCATGAAGAAAATGACGGCTGGACGGTCGCCAAATATCTTCTGGGTTATGAGCGCCTCGGCACGGGCAACACCGGTGCATCAAAGCGAGAGGTGCTGCGCTTGAAAGAACTGGCGGCCCAGCAGTCGAAAAACGGCAAACCGCTCATCGACGACCCGCGCTTCCGCGACCGGCTGTCGCGGGTGGAAGTTGAGCTGATGGCTTTGGAGATCACCAATCTGCGCTTTCTGGATCAGATGCGCGGCGGACGAGCCCCCGGCGCGGAAGTCTCCCTGCTCAAGATTCGCGGCACGGAAATCCAACAGGCGCTCACGGAACTCATGCTGGAAGCGGTCGGGCCGCTCGCCCAGCCGTTCCAGTCGCTATACGCCACGGACTTTGACCGGCAAACGGCCAGTATCGCCCCACGCTACTGCAACTACCGCAAGACTTCGATCTATGCGGGCTCCAATGAGATCCAGCGCAATATTATCGCCAAGGCGTCCCTCGGGCTGTAAACCGGATTTGCAAACAGGAGACCTCAGCGTGAACTTCGACTACAGCGAAGAACAACAACTGCTGACGCAGAGCGTCCGCCAATTTCTGACCAAAGAATATACCTTTGCCGCTCGCCAGGCGATCATCGAGTCCGATCAGGGCTATAGCGAGCGGGTCTGGACCACGTTTGCCGAAATGGGCCTGCTGGGTCTGCCTTTTGCGAGCGAGGTTGGGGGCTTTGGAGGAAACGCGGTAGACCTGATGCCGGTCATGGAAGCGATTGGCGACGGGCTTATTGTCGAGCCCTACCTGGCCAGCGTCGGTCTAGGTGGACAATTCATTGCCAGGGGCGGCAGTCAGACCCAGCGGCAGGAGATTCTGCCGGCTCTCGTCGCGGGTCGGTGCAAGCTGGCGTTCGCTCAAACCGAACGCGAGGCGCGCTATAATCTGGCGCATGTCGCCTGCCGGGCGGAGAAGACCGCTAACGGCTATCGGCTGGAGGGCGAGAAATGCGTCGTTCTGCACGCGCCCTGCGCCGATAAACTCATTGTGTCGGCACGCACTGCAGGGCCCACTACCGCCGCGGACGGCATTAGCCTGCTCGTGGTAGACCCGAGCGCGCCGGGTGTGACGCTCACGCCCTATCGGACGATTGATAATTTACGCGCCGCGGATGTGCGTTTCGCCGGGACGGTTGTTCCCGCCGATGCGCTGATCGGCCCGGAAGGACAGGCCCTGCCGCTGATCGAAGCCGTGGTGGACTACGCCACCGCCCTGGTCTGTGCCGAAGCGGTTGGGGCCATGCAGTTTGCGAATGACACCACGCTTGAGTACCTCAAGACCCGCAAGCAGTTCGGGGTACCGATCGGCTCGTTTCAGGCCCTGCAACACCGCATGGTCGAGATGACGATCATCGTTGAGCAGGCCAAATCCATGGCCTGTCTGGCCTGCGTGAAGGCCGACAGCGCGGATGCCGACGAACGCCGCCGGACCATATCCGCGGCAAAAATCCATATTGCCGACGCCTGCCGTCACATCAGCCAGGAGGCTGTTCAGTTGCACGGGGGGATGGGCATGACCGAGGAATTGAAAGTCAGTCACACGTTTCGCCGCCTGACCATGATCGCCCAGACCTTTGGCGACGCGGACCACCACCTGGAGCGTTTTTCTGCGTGCGGGTGAGGGGGAGACCGCTTTTCTTGCCTCATATCTCTGGTACGGTAGGAGTGTTTTTCTTCTCCACAAGGAGTACATATGAAGGAAGATGGCTCGAAAATGCTGGAAGTGATGGGAACCATTGACGAGCAGCATCAGTTGCATCTGGACGCCCCGCTTCCGCTCTCCGGTCCGAGTCGAGTGAGGGTGATTATTGTCTTCCCGGAAGAGGCTGACGTTGCCGATATGGATGAGAAGGAGTGGCTGCGGGCGGCGGAGCAGAATCCCGTCTTTGATTTTCTGAAAGACCCCTCGGAAGACCGCTATACGCTGCGTGACGGGAAGCCTTTTCGTGACCAGGGGTAAGATCGTTCTCGTTCCCTTTCCTTTTGACGACCTGTCCACAAGAAAGGTGCGACCAGCGGCCTGCCTGACCGAAGAGGTCGGACCACACCGCCACCTTGTCCTGGCTTTTATTACCAGCCGTATTCCCTCCCCGTTATTAGACAGTGATCTCGTGGTCGATTCGGATCATCCCGATTTTGCCGGAACGGGGTTACAAGTCTCTTCCACGCTGAGACTTCACCGCCTTATGACGGTAACAACCGGTCTGATTCAGCGCGAGCTCGGTGAGCTGTCATCGGAATTACAGTCCCAGGTCGCGAGCAAGCTGCAACGGTTATTTGGAATGTAGCCAGAGATGTGATTTTCGTCTCGTCAGATCGCACAGCGTGAGAACGGTCTCTTGAAAAAACAGGTATAGTGCTAACCGACTGACAACGACGGTCGGTTGTTCAATATGTCGGGGTCGAAACCGGCCGTGCGCTTATACGAACGGGAGATTTCTTCCAGTTCGCGTTGGCTGATGACGGCGTCAAGATCGGTAAAGCCGTTCGGCGCGCGTTGCTCGACAAGCTCCATGCACTGTTCCGGCCCGACTTTTCTGTTCGCTTGCACGACTGCGGCCGTAGCCGGACGGCGCGCGGCATCATAGGCGGCCACGCCGGACTCAATCGATGGCTGGAGCGCGAGTTCCCGGGCCAGGACGCGCGCATCAATAATGGCCTGGGAGGCTCCGTTTGAGCCGACCGGATACATGGGATGGGCCGCGTCGCCCAGCAACGTTACCCGCCCGAAGTCCCAGCTCGGCAGCGGGTCACGATCGACCATCGGATATTGGTAAATAGTCTCAGTCTGCCGCATGAGTTCCGGTACATCGAGAAAGTCAAAGCGAAACGAAGCAAACGGGGCGAGCGCTTCTTCAAGACGCGCCGTGTGTTCCCAGTCTTGCGGGGGCATGGGTTGATCGTCGGCGACCTTGAATTCCGCCACCCAGTTGATGAGCGCCTGGCCCCGCTTCTCGTGGCGTTTTGAAATCGGATAGATAACCACCCGCCGCTGAAAATAACCGGCCATCAGCATCGTGCGGCCCGACAGAAACGGCTTGCCCTCGGTGACCCCGCGCCACATCGTAATCCCGTTCCATTTGGGCGGACCCTCGTCGGGGTAGAGTTGCTGACGGACGACCGAATGGACGCCGTCACAGGCGACGAGCAGGTCGGCCTCGACACGACGCGCCGCCGTATCCCGTGCTCTATCGACGAACTCGCCCCAGGCCCTTCCCGCTGCCTGCCCGAAGCGGACTAAATGGTGGCCGGTGTGGACACGCGCCTGGCCGAGCCGGTCTGCTACGGCCTGGTGGAGCACTTTCAGCAACTCGCCGCGATGAATGGAGAACTGGGGCCAGTGATAGCCTGCGGCGCGCCCCCGAGGTTCACCCCAGATGCGTTGGCCATGTTTGGAGTAGAAGACCAACTCGCCGGTGGGGATGCCGACCGCGGCAAGGCCGTCCAGCAGGCCGAGTTCGGTCAGCTCGCGAACCGCGTGCGGCAGCACGTTAATGCCGACGCCCAGCTCGCTGATCGTATGGGCGGATTCATAGATATCGACATCGGTCAGGCCGGCGTCGTGGAGCGACAGGGCCAGCGTCATGCCCCCGATACCACCACCGATAATGGCGATTTTCACAAGCTGCCTCCCCCCGCGAGATTAGACGAGCGCGTTTCACGATAGTCCCGTAGGTCGGATTAGCCATAGGCGTAATCCGACGCCGCCGGCCGTGTCGGATTACGCTGCGCTAATCCGACCTACTCGCTCAACAGACTCCCCTGACCCACTAGACCCAATCGACTCAACCGACTCAACCGACCCTTATATGTCGCGCACGTGCGGCAGCACGTACTTGCCAAAACGTTCCAGCGAGCGCAGCACCTTGTCGTGCGCCATGCCGCCGAAGTTGACCTCGAACAGCATACGGGTAATCCCCAGGCCTGCCTTGATGTTCTTGATACGCCGAATACAACGCTCGGGAGTGCCGAACATCAGTCCGTCGCCTTTGTCCAGACCGATTTCTTCACACAGGTCGATCTGCTCCAGCATTTCACCGTAATAATGGCTGGACGATTTGTGGCGCTCTTCGTAATAGTCAGGAATATACAACACCCCGAATTTCATGCGGTTCTCCTTCTGATTACAGCTCGATCGGATAGGGTGGGAGCTCGCCGCTGTCGTATTTCTCGGGCAGGCCCGACGTTGCGTTTTCCCAGACCAGCAGCATGGCGCGCTTGGGCGAAAAGCCCTGGTGTCGAATATTGGCCGGCATGGCCGCCACATCGCCGGGCTTCATGACCACCCTGGCCCGAGGCTGGCCGGTTTCCTTGTCGCTGACCTGCCAGGTGATTTGATCGCTGACCTGGATAAACCACTCGACCCGGTCGTTGCCGTGAATGACCGGCAGGATGTGTTCCTCGGTGGTCGGGCAGAACAGGCTGTTGCGGCACACGGACACCACGGAAGGATTCCAGGTCACGTCGGAGCGGGACAGGTATTTGAACAGGTTAAAGGCGTGGACCTCGTTCTCAAAGCCCGGCTCGGCATGAATCTCGGGCTCGTCCTGTTCGACATCGGCAAAGGCGCGGTTGACCGGATAGCCGTTGGCGTCCGAGCGGAGTGAGGCATCGCCGGGTAGACCCGGCATGCGCCGGCAGGTCTCCCGGTTGCGTTCAATGGCTGCGGTATTGCTCCCGTTCTTTTTACCGAAGACCGCGGTGCCAGTCTCCGCGGGCGCGGCAAACGGGTCAAAGCCGGCATTCGTCCAGTCGCTCAACATGGCCTTGAAGGTGGCCAGAATCTCCGGCGTGTCAAAGGTCTCAACACAATCGAGGCCGGAGTCATGGTAGCTGTCGTTATAGCGTCCGGCGTATAACTCCACCTGGCCGTACCGATTCCGGGTGCCGAGCACGGCATCAAAATTGACCCAGCCGTAAAAGAACCCCCAGGCCACATCGCGCACCAGGGCCCTGAGAAAGGCATCGACCGGGAGAGTGTGGGAGAGTTGCGCCTCCCTGGCCGGCCAGCGAACGGTGACGAAATATTCGTCGCGTGAGAAAGAGAACCGGCCCAACTCAAAACGCTTATACCCGGTCTTCGTGTCGGGCGCCGAGGCTTTGACGCTACTCATCGTCTGTCTCCTCCTTCCCCTCTCCCTCTGGGATAGGGTGAGGGTAGGTATTCTAGCCCGTACAAATATCCGCCCATTTTTCGACCGTGAGCGGGCCTTTCAGCGTTTGCAGCAGTATGACGCACGGCTGTTCGGCAAGAAACTGATAGGCCGTACCGGCCGGCAGCAGGGCCTGATGCCCGCGCCGGAGTTTCATCCAGCCCATCGGTTTGCCGGCGGGTGGTCCGGGCAGGCGCACGGACCCGTGCGTGTCCGGCGACACCACGGAGGCCGGGTCGTCGAGTTTGACCAGATGGAGTTCCAGGTGTCCGTCCATGACCACCGCGAATTCATCGTGCGTAGCGGTAAACCAGTATGAGCGGCCTTCCGCGCGCAGGACTTCGACCACGTACTCCAGGTTTTTCGCCACGGCGATCTTTTCGTACGGCTGGGCCTGAGAGGCCACCTCAAAGATATTGGAAAAGGCATAATGCCGGGCCTGGTCGTTAATGATCTCGACCCGGCCTTTCTCATACCGTTCCAGGGAACCAAACACGGTCGTGTATTCCGACATACTGCTCCCTCCTGATACTGCCGACCTGTTCGGCTGCGAACATAGCCTGTGTCAGCAGCGTTTTGCCACCTCAACCATGCGCGAGACTTTGCCCAGGGCAATCTCCGTCGTGCGGCGGCCCAAGCCGCAGGACGGCGCGATCCACAGCCGGTCTGCTTCAACATATTTGAGGACCTCACGAATGCGCTCCTCAATCTGAGCGTTGGTTTCGACCGACGCTTTGACATCAACAATGCCGGCAATGACCTGCATGCCCGTAGGAATATCGCGCAGACAGACCCGGTCGGCCCACTGTCCGGGGTGGGAGCATTCCAGGTGGACCTTGTCGATCACGCCGGCCAGTCGCTCAATATAGGGCAGCAACGCGTGAAGATTATGGGTGGTGACGGCCGACTGCGAGCCCAGGTCGCCCAGGCAACAGTGGATGGTTTTGAGCGTATCAACCCCTTCAAAGCTCTGGGCGATCAAATCGGCCGCCTCTTCGGGAGCCAGACGGCCCAGGACGGAGCGAATGGCGATCGTCGGAATATCCAACTGGATCTCGCGGACCTTGGCCGCCGCGAGCCCGCGTAGTTCCCGATTCACGATCTCGATTGCCCGTGGCACCTGGGCCCGGACCGCATCCGTCCATTTCAGGTGCCCGAGCACTTCTAAAGGACCGGGGACGGCGACTTTATCCAGGCTCGGTTCAATGTGGGATTCCCGGCGGAAGGCCTCGACATAGCCCAGACCGCGAGGAGCCTCAATATCGCCGGTCAGTTCGTAGCGGGCAACGTCCCTATACGTCCGTAATTCGTCGGCTTGCGGTTTCACCAGGCGGATGCCGGTCAGTTGGCGGGGAAGGTGCTGAATGAAGACCTCAGCGAAAAACTCGCCACCCATGAACTGGGTCACGCCGGTCGCCTGCTGCTCGCGGATGGCCACTTCTGCCGCGCCGCTCAGTGTCGGTTTGACGAGCATGTCAGGCAACTGTCCCCGGTGATACTGCAACAAGCGGTTCCGGTAGTGTTCAGGCAGAGGCCAACTTCCTACGACCGTTGTTCGGATCATGGCAACTCCCGTCGGCGATCTATCCTTCCCGCTTGATACCTGACCGGCACGAGACGCGAGGGCCACGGTAGCGTACTCCTTCCCGGAACGGAAGCCGCGTGCCGCCCATCCCTGTATCTGTCTTGACAGCAAGGGTATGATTGGTCACGGATAGGAGCGGGCACAGCGAGAGGGAAAAACAACTACACAGGAGGAAATATGATTCACGTCACAGAGCTGGGATATATGGGTGTTGGCGTCAAGGATATCGACACCTGGAAGCATTTTGCGGCCAATATCATCGGCTGGGAAATTGCGGATGAAGGCGAAGGCGACCGCTGCTACGCGCGCATGGACTATTGGCATCACCGAATTGTCCTGCACAACGACCCGAGCGACGATCTGCTCTATCTCGGCTTTCGGGTTGCCGGGCCCGAAGAGTTCGGACAGATGCAGCAGCAGTTGTCCGAGGCGGATATTGCCTACCGTGTGGGATCGCCGGACGAGGCTGCCGAGCGCCGCGTGCTGGAGGTGCTGAAACTCGCCGACCCCAACGGCAATCCGGTTGAAATTTTCCACGGGCCGCAGGTGCAGTTCAGCCAGCCTTTCTATCCCGGACGCCGCATGCACGGCCGGTTCAAGACCGGCGCGGGCGGACTGGGCCACTGTATTGTCGGCCAACAGGACACGGCGGCGGCGTATCGCTTTTACC